>JAJPHY010000034.1 GCA_021325015.1 Actinomycetota bacterium
CCGCCGCCGCGACCAGCGGTCCCAGCGCAGAACGGTCGTCGGTTCCCCACAGGGCCCCGACCACCTCCACCCGAACGACCGGGTCCGGGTCCGTCAGCGCCCGTTCGAGCGCCGAGACGGCCACTCCCCCGGGGAGCCCCCCCAGTCCGTGCGCCGCGGCGGCTCGCACCGCGGCGACGGGATCGTCGAGCGCGTCGACGACTCCCTGGATCGCGGAGCGGGTCCCGGCACGCGTGGCAAGCTCGACGGCCAGCGCCCGGACGTTCGAGGCGGGCGACCGCAGCCCCCGCCACGCGAGGCGTTCGAGCCTATCCCGGCCCGTCTCGGCAAGCGCGGCCACCAGCGCCTCCCGTCTCGTGCCGGAGGAGCGCTCGAGCGCCTCCCACACGAGGTCCAGGCTCCGCTCGGGAGCCGCAAGTTGACGAACGGCCTGCTGCCAGATCCGTTCGTCTGGGTCATCGAGGGCGGGCAGGAGGCGCCGCACGGCCTCGTCGGGGAGTCCCCCGGGGAGGTCGCGGACGGCAGCGAGCCGTACCTCAGGGTCGGGATCGTCCACGGCGCGGGTGAGCGCGGCGGCGCGCACGTCGCCCGGCGCCGACGCCGCGACGGACACGGCCACCTTCCGCACCGCCGGCGACGGGTCCGAGGTGAGGAGCTCCAGGGCGATGCCGCGCGCCTCTGGATGGTCGGCGTCGCGGAGGACCACCAAAGCTGCAGCCCGGACCCTCCCAGAGTGGTCGTCGAGGAGCCGCCGGAGCCCCGCGATGACCCCTCGACCTCCCGCCCGCCAGGCCAGGTGCGCCGCAGCCGCACGCCACGGCTTCTCGACCTCCATCACCGCCGTCAGCAGCGACTGCGGCTCGAGGCCGAAGGACGCGAGCGCGCCTTCGAACGGGCCCCGCCGCTCCGGCGCAGTGCGCGCCCCCCGGTCCATCACCGCCGGGGCAAGCTGCGAGAGCATCAGCCGCTCGGCGACGTGCGCCGCTCGGGCAGCGTCCTCGTCGGTTCCCGAGCGAAGGGTCTCCTTGACCCATACCAGCACGGCATCCCAGTCGACCAGCGTCAAGGCGGCCCACGCCCGATCCCGGACCTCGCGGTCGGGATCGCCGAGGGCCGCGACGAGGAACCCAACCACCTCGGCGTCGGCTCCCCGCTCCACGGCGGTCAGGTCGAGGTGATCGGGCCTCTCCGGGGGCACGTGGACGCCCCGGGGACGCTCCGCCAGGCGTTCCCGCGCGATGCGCGCTTCGACCCGCACCTCGTCGAGGGGGTCCGCGATCAGCTCGGCGACGGCCCGCAGGGCCGCGGGGCTCCCCTCGGAGGAAAGGAGCCAGACCGCCCCCAGACGGCGGCCGTCGGCGGCCCGCAACGGCCCCTGGAGTCGCTCCCGTCCAATCGCCCTGGCGAGCTCCGCCAATCCCTCCCGTTCATGCGGCGTCGGCGCCGACGGCAGCTTCGCCACCGCCTGGAGCAGCGAGGTGAGCTCCACCTCCGACGGCGGGAGTCGGTGGAGCACCCTCGGCAGGACCTCCAGCGCCCGCGCCTGGGCCGCCGGCCATCGCCGCGCCGCGAGGAACGGGAAGAGGGCGACCGTGTCGGGGGAGGTGCGTGCCGCGGCGATCGCGATCGCCGCGGCACGCACCTCGTCCACCGGGTCCTCCAGCGCCCTCTCCAGCGCCCGGGTCTCCACGAGGTCGGCGACCTCGACCAGCGACTCGGCGGCTCGGCGGCGCACGTCGAGGTCCGGATCCAGCAAGAGGTCCGAGATCGGCCCCACGTCGTCTTCGGTGATGCCCCACCGGATGAGATCGTCCAGGGCTCGGGCGCGCTCCTCGGGGTCGGTGGAGGACAGGGCGAGCGCGGTCCCCCGGCGGCGGGATGCGCCGACCGGCTCGGCGGATCCCCGCTCGAGGTCTTCCAGCCGGATCACGGGCTCGGTCCGGGTCGCGGGCCGCCCGAGCTCGCCCTCTTCGGATGTCATGTCGCGCGGCGCTTCCTCACGTCGAGTCGAAGCCGGCCACGGAAACCGAGCGGCCGCTCGATCCAAGCCTACGGTGAATGCCGTCCCCCTTTCATCCGGCATACGGCCAACCCGCGGGGGGCCTCGTTCGGCCTAGGTCCGACGAAGGTGACGCCCGACGTGGCGAGAGGGCGGCCGCGGCACCCCGCCTGCGCCGCGGGGGACGGTCAGCCGATCCGGCCGAGGACCTGCTCGGCGCTGAACAGGGGGCGGCCGGGGAGGACCCGACGCTGACGTTCCACGAGGTCGGCCACCGTCGTCTCCTCGAACACGCGCTGGATCGCCCGCGCGACGTCGCCCCAGAAACCCTGCAGGCCGCAGCGCGAGTCCTGGAAGCAGGTGTGATCGGAGGGCTCGAGGCAGAACATGGGGAAGAGCTGACCCTCGATCGCGTCGGCGATGTCGGCCACGCGGATCTCCGAGGGGTCCTTCGCAATACGGCACCCGCCGCCTGCTCCCCGAAAGCTCTTGACGAGGCCGGCCTTGTGCAGGGCTCCGAGTTGCTGTTCGAGGAACCGAAGAGGGATCTGTTGCGCCATCGCGATCTCGCGCGCCGGCACCAAGGCCTCCTCGTCCTGGCGGTTCGCGAGCTCGATCATGGCCCGCATCGCGTATTCGAGCTTCTGGGAGATCTTGAGCACGCCCGCCTCCGCGGCCAATGTAGGGTCAGCGTATGAGAGTGTCAACGCAGGTGACGGGGGCGAAACGCCCCGACGAACACCGGCCGAACGTCCCGGTCCTCCGTTGCGTCTACGCAGACCTCGACGGCACGCTCCTCGGCCCCGGGGGATCGCTCTTCGCCGCCCCGGAGGGCGGGGTCACCGGACGGGCGGCCGAGGCGCTGCGGCGCCTGCACGCCGCCGGGGTTCGCCTCGTGCTCATGTCGGGGAGGACCCGACGGGGGCTCGCCGAGGTGGCCCGGGTCTTGGGCGCGGGAACCTACGTCGCCGAGCTCGGGGCGCTGATCGTCGACCGCAGCGGGCCGTCGGAGACCGTGATCCGCAACACCGGATCGCACCGGGACGGCGCCTCGCTCGACGCGATCGTTCGCTCGGGGGCGGGCGCGTTCCTCCTCGAACGCTTTCCGGGACGCCTCCGGCCCGTGGCGCCGTGGTCGGAGGTCACGCTGATGCTGCAGGGCTGGGTCGAGCCCGCCGAAGCCAACGCCGCGCTCCAGGATGCGGGGTACGGGTGGCTGGAGCTCCACGACAACGGCCGCATGCATCGGAAGGTTCCGGGGCTCGACGTCGACGAGGTCCACGCCCTCCACCTCCTTCCGAGAGGCATCGACAAGGCCTCCGCGGTCGCCCTCGACCGCGAACGGCACGGCATCGCCGCCGTCTCCGCCGTTGCCGTCGGCGACTCGCGGAGCGACGTTCGGGTCGCCGCCGAGGTGGGGGCGTTCTTCCTCGTGGCAAACGGCCTCCCCACGCTCCAGGGGGCATCGCTCGCCGACAACGTCCGGGTCACGGCCTCGCCGTACGGAGACGGGTTCGCGGAGGCGATCGAGGCCGCGCTCGGGCAGTAGTCCGTCTGGTCGAGCGGGAAGGTGACTCTCACGGGCTATGAACGCGACGTCCCGCCCCGTCGACACCCAAAGGGAAAAGGAGAACCTGCGCGTGCGTGTGCTCGTCATCGACGATGAACCGGACGTCCTGCTCCTGTGCCGCATGAACCTGCAGTTCGCGGGCCACGAGGTTCTCGAGGCCGCGGACGGCGAGCGCGGGCTGGAGTTGGCGCGAACCGGGCATCCGGACCTCATCGTGCTCGACATCATGCTGCCGAACGTGGACGGGCTGACCGTCCTGCGTGAGCTGGGTCGGCACCCGGCCACGCGCGAGACCCCGGTCGTGCTACTCACCGCCAAGGTCCAGCGCGAAGATCAGCTCCGCGGCTGGCGGGCCGGATGCGACGAGTACGTGACCAAGCCGTTCTCGCCCACCGCGCTCAGCGACCTGGTGACCCGGGTGGCAGCCATGAGCCGCGACGAGCGAAGCCTGAACCGGAATCGCGCCATCGAGGAGTTGCGGGGCAGCCTCCAGTCGTGAGCCCGCGTCGGCGCGGGCAGTAGACTGCCGTCCGTGCTCCCCACCGTCCCGCTCGCGGACAAGCGAGTCGACGACTACGCGGAGGCCGCCGGGACCGAGGCCGTCGAGCGACTCCGAGAGGCCGCCCGACCGCTCAGAGGCGCCCGTGTCCTGCACGTGAACAGCACCGCCTTCGGCGGCGGCGTGGCGGAGCTGCTGCACGCCCAGCTCCCCCTCATGCAGGACCTCGGGCTCGACATGACGTGGGCGCTCATCGAGGGCTCGGACGACTACTTCTTCGTCACGAAGAGCGTCCACAACGCGCTCCAGGGGGCGGAGATCCCATGGACGGCGCACATGCGGGACGTCTACTGGGACCGTATCAGGGCGAACGCGCACGAGCTGCGGGACGGGTTCGACTTCGTGTTCGTGCACGATCCGCAGCCCGCCGCCCTCAGCACGGTCCTCGAAGAGGACGGTCGTCTCACCGGCCGATGGCTCTGGCGGTGTCACATCGACCTGTCGGCCCCGTTCGAACCCGTCTGGCAGTTCTTCGAGCCCATCGTCGACCGCTACGACGCGGCGATCTTCACGGCCGTGGAGTACGCGCGCCCCGGGCTGTCGCACCCGGTGCTCGCGTTCATCCCTCCGTCCATCGACCCGCTCTCGGCCAAGAACATCCCCCTGTCCGACGAGACCACCAGGAAGGTGCTCGCGGGGTACGGGATCGACCCGGATCGCCCGATCGTCACGCAGGTGTCGCGGTTCGACCCCTGGAAGGACCCGCTCGGGGTGATCGACGCCTACAGGGTGGCTCGGGAGCGGGTCCCGGGACTGCAGCTGGTCATGGCCGGCTCCCTCGCGCACGACGACCCGGAGGGCATGCGGTACCTGGAGCTCACCGAGCAGCACCGCGACGGGGAACCCGACATCCACCTCCTCACGAACCTCCAGGAGGTCGGGAACGTGGAGGTCAACGCGTTCCAGAGGGCCGCGGAGGTGGTGGTGCAGAAGTCCGTTCGCGAGGGCTTCGGGCTCGTGGTCGCCGAGGGGATGTGGAAGGGACGCCCGGTGGTCGGGGGGGACGTGACGGGGATCCGCCTCCAGATCGAGGACGGGGTGAGCGGCTTCCTGGTCGACTCGGTGAAGGCATGCGCCGAGCGGATCGTCCAGCTCCACGACGACCCCGACCTGCGCAAGCGGCTGGGGGCCGCCGCCCGCGAGCGCGTACGCGAGCGTTTCCTGTGCTTGCGAGAGATCGAGGACTACCTTCGCCTGATGGCACGCTTGGCATGAGCGCCCTCGACGCGCCCCTCATCGTTGCCTCGAACCGAGGACCCGTGAGCTTCGACCACGACGACCGGGGCGAGCTCGTTGCCCGCCGGGGCTCGGGTGGGCTCGTCACCGCGCTCGTCGGCGCGCTGCAGGAGGCGCGTGGGGTGTGGGTGGCCGCGGCGATGTCCGACACCGACCGGGAGCTCGTGGCCGGCTCGGAGGGCGGGCGCGTGGACATGGGTGCGTTCGGCTCCACCTACCGGGTGCGGTACCTGGACTTCCCGCCCGACACGTACGACGGGTACTACAACCGCATCTCCAACGGCGTGCTCTGGTTCGCTCATCACTACTTGTGGGACACGGCGCGCTCCCCGACGTTCGGGCAGGAAGACGAGCAGGCGTGGGCGGACTACGTGACGGTCAACCGGGCTTTCGCGCAAGCGCTGGCAGAGGAGGGAGACCGGTTCCCCGTGCCGCCGGTCTACCTGATCCAGGACTACCAGCTCGCGCTGGTGCCTCGACTGCTTCGCGAGCTTCGACCGACGGCGCTGATCGCGCACTTCTCGCACACGGCGATGGCCGGGCTGACCTACCTGCGGATCCTGCCCGCGAAGATCCGGGACGGGGTGCTCCGAGGCATGCTCGGCGCCGACGTCCTGGGCTTCCACTCGCAGATGTGGGCGGAGAACTTCCTGATGTCCGCGCGGTCCCTCTCCGGCGTCAGGGTCGACCTGGCCCGCTCGAGGATCGCGACCGACGGGCGGGAGGTGCTGGTGCGCATCCACCCGATCTCCGTCGACGTCGGACCGATGCGGGAGGCGGCCGCCTCCCCGCAGGCCCGAGAACTGCGCCGAGAGCTGAACCGCTGGCGCGAGAACGCGCGCCTGATCCTCCGCGTCGACCGGCTCGAGCTGACCAAGAACATCCTGCGGGGGTTCCAGGCCTACGAGCTGTTCCTCCGGCGCAATCCGTCCTGGATCGGACGGGTGAAGTTCCTGGCGCTGCTCTCCCCCTCGAGGATGGAGCTCCCCGAGTACCGAAGCTACACCGAGGAGTGCCTGGCCGAGGCCGAGCGGATCAATCGGGAGATCGGCGACCGAGACTGGCTTCCGATCGAGGTACGGGTGAAGGACGACTACCTGGGAGCCATCGCCGCGTACGGGCTGTACGACGTGCTCTTCGTCAACCCCGTCTACGACGGCATGAACCTCGTCGCGATGGAGGGACCGCTGCTGAACCGGCGCCAGGGGGTCCTTGTGCTCTCGCGCAATGCGGGTGCGTACTGGCGCCTTGGACGCTACGCGATCGCGGTGAACCCGTTCGACCTTCGCGAGATGGCCGACGCGCTGGCCCAGGCGCTGGAGATGCCGCAGGAGGAGCGGGCCCGGAGGGCGCGCGGGCTGTCCCGCCTCGTGCTCTCGAATCCTCCGGCCCGCTGGGTGCGGGCGCAGCGGGAGGACCTGGAGCGGGTCCGGTTGCGGCGGCTCGGCCGGCCCGGGGGGCCGGCCGAGCCGCCCGGCTGAGGCGACGCCGCGTCCCGAGCCGCTGGGTCTCGGCTCGGGACGGAGCCGCCGTCGCGGGGTCAGACAAGCCGTCTCGGGGTCATCAGACAAGCCGTCGCAGCAGCTCGACGAGCCCGGGAGGCCCCTCCACCGTCAGGTCGGCGGCGCGCACGAGCTCCGCGGGGGTCTCTGGGCCCCGCACGGCCACCTTGACGGTGAGCGCTCCCCTCTCGGCGGCGCGGTCGAGCGCTCCGAAGGCCTCGAGGTCCGCCACGTCGTCCCCGGCGAACAACGCCGCCGAAAGATCGTGCTCCACGAGCAGGCGCTCCACCACCCCGCCCTTGCGGGGCCGCCCGGCCGGCACCAGCTCGACGACCATCTTCCCCTCGACGATCTCGAGGCCGGCGACCGCCGCGATGGGCCGGAGCGCCGAGACCAGCGCCGATCTGGCCTTGCCCGGATTCGGGGCCCGCCGGTAGTGCACGGCGAGCGTGGGGCCCTTGTGCTCGACCCAGGCGCCCTGGACCGGGGCCACGGCGGAATCGACCTGGTCCGAGACCCCGGCCGGGGCCCGCCCGCCGTCTTCGTCCAGCCCGTACAGGCCGCACACGACGATCCCGGGAACCGCGATCAGGCTCTCGACCTCCGCCGACCTGCGACCGGAGACGATCGCGACGACGCGGAACCGTTGCACCAGCGCGGCGAGCGCCTCCCGGGCGCCCTCCACCGGACGGGCGAGCTCGGGGTGAGCGACGATGCCGGCCAGCGACCCGTCGAAGTCGAGGAACACGCCGGCGTTCGCCGCGCTCGCTCGGAGGGCGTCGAGCCTACTGGCCGGTCTTGGTGGCCGCGTAGTCGTTGCCCAGGTAGATCGCGACCTGCACCTGCTTCGGGATGTCGGTGCCGGGTTGGAGCTTCGTGATCTGCACATCCAGGTGCTTGAAGAAGTTGTGGGCCAGCGCCTGCGCCTCGACCTTGTCGCGCGCCGTCCGATAGTAGAGCGTGGTCTGCGCCACCGGAGCGGGCGTGTTCCCCACGGCCTGGGCCACGTACCCGTACTTCTGCTGGAGCGTCGACATCACCTGGGCGGCCAGGCCGGTCACCGTCGTCCCGTTGTACACGCCCAGCCGAACCCCGACGATCGTCGGGCTCGGCTTGGGCTTGGGGGTGTGGCTCGGCGATGAGCTCGGAGAGGGCGAGACCGCCTGAGGGCTCCCCCCCGGCAGCGTGGACGTGGCGCCCTCGGGGAACGCCTGGTTGATCAGCAAGATCCCGCCCACGACGAGGGCGACGATGATCGCGAACCGCAAGGTGCTCGTGGCCACGGAGATGTAGAAGCTCCTGTTGGTCGGTGGCTCGTGCGCGCCCATCCTAACCCGTTCGCTCGACGGCCGTGCCCGATCGGCCAGGCTACCGCGTGGGCGAGAGCGGTGGAACCATCCGCCGACGCCGACGGCTCTCGCGCAGACCTCTCAGGCGAAGCACGAGCACCGGATCGTAGGCGAGGGCCGCCGGCTCGTCGATCAGGCGGTTGAGCAGCTGGAGGTACCGGACGACGCTCAGCCCGAATCGTTCCCGGACTGCGCGGGCGCGTGACCGGGGCTGCCGCCATCGCTCGCGTTCGAAGTCGAGGAAGGCCCGCGAGCGCTCGTCGAGCTCCACCGGCCCTCCGTGCGCAGCCGCGTCCACGTCCCGGAGCGTAGCGAGCCCCACCGACACTCCCGGACTCGGCTCACGAGGCGAGGGACAGGACCTGACGGACCGCCACCGTGAGCGCCGGGACGTCCGCCGCGTCGTCCGCCTCGAGCGCGCGCATGAATCTCCGCAGACGGGCCACCCCGTCCGCGCGGGACTCGAGGAAGACGGCCACGGCCCGGTCGATGGGCTCGGACCCGGACAGGGCGCGCTCCGCGATCCGGCTTCGGGCGTCGAGCAGGTCGTCTTCCATGGCCTGGACGGCCCACCGGTGCCACCGGGTGGCGGTGGGGACGGCGGAGAGGCGGGCCTCCAGCCGGTCGACGAACGCCGCTTCCCCAACGACGAAGAACGCCCGGACGACCTCGTCGAGCGGCCTGCCGGTTCGCTCGCACACACGGGCGACGTTCGGCCCGTGGACGAGGGCGGGCAACTGGGCGTGTCGCACCGCGATCTCCTCCGGCACCCCGAGATCGATCAGCCGCCAGGCTTCGCGCTGGCGTGCTTGCCGCCAGCCGTCCGGGGCCGCCGAAGGAACGACCTCGGCGAATCGCCGGAAGGGTTCGAGGCCCTCCTCGATCGCGCGCCCCAGGCGCCCGGGAGCGTGGGCCAGATACCAGCGGGACAGCACCTCCACCAGTCGGTCGACCCCGGCCATGAGCTCGTTCAGCACCTGCGGAGGCACGCGCCCCGCCAGAGCCTCGATGGCTTCCCAGCGCTCGACGGCGCCGGTCACGTCGCGGGCGATCCGGTACGCGCGCACGACGTCGGCCGCCTCCGATCCCGTCTCCGCCATCAGCCGGGAGACGAAGGTGATGCCCTGCGAGTTGACGACGTCGTTCGCGACGAGCGTCGCGATCAGCTCACGCCGCAGCGGATGGAGGGGCAGGAGATCGGCGAACCGTTCGACCACCTTCGACGGGAAGTAGGCCCGCAGGTCTCGCTCCAGGTATCCGGAGTCGGGCAGGTTGGAAGACAGCAAGGCGTCGCTCAGAGCCTGCTTCGCGTAGGCGAGCAACGTGGCGAGCTCGGGTCGGGTCAGCCCGCGATTGGCCCGGCGGCGCTCGGCGAGCTCCTCGGCGCTCGGGAGCGCCTCGAGCGCACGATCCAGGATCCCTTCGGCCTCGAGCGCCTGCATGAGATCCTCGTAGGCCTCCGTCCGGTGGACGGACTGCTCGGCCTCCTGCGAGATGATCTGGGCCTGGAGGAAGTTGTCGTACAGGACGTGCGCCACCACGTCCTGTTCCACCTCGCGCAGGAGATCGTTCCGCTCCTCGAGCGTGAGCAGTCCCCTTCGCATCGCGAGCCCGAGAAGGATCTTCAGGTTGACCTCGTGATCGGAGCAGTCGACCCCGGCCGAGTTGTCGACGAAGTCGGTGTTGATCCTGCCCCCGGCAAGCGCGTACTCGATTCGGCCGCGCTGGGTGAAGCCCAGGTTCCCTCCCTCGGCGACGACACGGCACCTGAGCTCGGCGCCGTTCACCCGCACGGCGTCGTTCGCCCGGTCCTCGACCTCGGCGTGCGACTCGGTCGACGCCTTCACGTAGGTACCGATCCCGCCGTTCCAGAGCAGGTCCACCGGAGCGCGCAGGATCGCGCGGATGACCTCGTCCGGAGTGAGAAGCTCGCCCTCGTTCCCCAACGCGAGACGCGCCTCCGGAGAGAGTCGGATGTGCTTGGCGGTGCGCGGCCACACCCCCCCGCCCGGTGAGATCTTCGACCGGTCGTAGTCGTCCCACGTCGAGCCCGGCAGGTGGAACAGTCGGGAGCGCTCAGCGAAGCCGGCCGCGGGGTTCGGGTTGGGGTCGATGAAGACGTGCCGGTGATCGAAGGCCGCGACGAGGCAGATCTGGTCGGAGAGGAGCATCCCGTTGCCGAACACGTCCCCCGACATGTCGCCGATGCCCACCACGGTGAACGGCTCGTTCATGACGTCGGTGCCCATCTCGCGGAAGTGGCGTTTCACCGATTCCCAGGCGCCCCGGGCGGTGATCCCGAGCTTCTTGTGGTCGTAGCCCGACGACCCACCGGAGGCGAAGGCGTCGCCGAGCCAGAACCCGTACTCGGCCGCCACCTCGTTCGCCGTGTCCGAGAGCGCGGCGGTCCCTTTGTCGGCCGCCACCACCAGGTAGGGATCGTCGTCGTCGCGCACCACCACCTCCGGGGGGTGGACGACACGGCCATCGACGAGGTTGTCGGTGAGGTCGAGGAGCCCCCGCATGAACACCACGTACTGTCGACGCACCTCCTGGTGCAGAGCCGTTGGGTCCTGGATGGATCGCTTGAGCACGAAACCGCCCTTGGACCCGGTCGGAACGATCACCGCGTTCTTCACCATCTGGGCCTTCATCAGACCGAGGACCTCGGTGCGGTAGTCCTGGCGACGGTCGGACCACCGGATCCCGCCCCGAGCCACCCGCCCTCCGCGCAGGTGGATACCCTCCATCTCCGGTGAGTAGACGAAGATCTCGAAGAGCGGCGTCGGCCTCGGCATCTCGGGGACCTCCGCCGACCGGAACTTGAACGACAGCCACGTGCGTCCCGACCGGTACGCGTTGGTGCGCACGGTCGCGTCGATCAGACCGAGGTGATGGCGGAGGATCCGGTCCTGTTCGAGCGAGCGAACCGCGTCCAGGTCCTCGAGGATCTCCCTCCGAAGGGATTCCGCGCGCTCCATGTCGCACCTGGCCGGATCGAACCTCGCCTCGAACAGCCGCACGAGCTTGGCGGAGATCGCCGGGTGCGCCGCGAACGCGTCGTTCTTGTACTCGACGGGAAACCCCGCGCTCACCCGATGGTGGTACTTGCGATACGCGCGAAGGATCGCCACGTCGCGCCACGTCAGCCCGGCCGTCACCACCAGCCGGTTGAGCGAGTCCGACTCCGCATCCCCCCGCCACGCGGCGACGATGCACTCGGCGATGCGCGCTCCGGACTCCTCGACGTCGAGCGGCTGCCCGTCGGAACCGAGCACGCCGAAGTCGTGGAGGAACCGCCGGTCGGCGTCGCCGGCAAGATGGTGGGGAACCTCGTCGACCACGCGCAGGCCGAGATCCTCCAGGATCGGAACGAAGTCCGAGAGCTGGATCCGTCCTCCCACCTTGAACAGCCGGACTCGGGTGAGCGTCTCCCCGTCCCGCGTGACGTTGACGAGCGCAACGACGAAGGCCTCGTCTCCCGCTTCGAGCTCCTCGAAGTGACGAAGATCCTCGGCCGCGAGCTCCGGCGCGGTCACCGCTCGGTAGGCCTCCGGAAGTCGCGGTTCCCATCGCTCGAACAGCTCCCACCCGCGCGCCGGCCCGTGCAGCTCGACCAGCCGGTCGCGGAGCCGGTCCTCCCAGGTCCGAGCGAGCTGCGCGATCTCCCGCTCCAGGTCCTCGACGGCCACCGCCCCTTCGGGCTCGGGCGCCGGGTGGACCGTGAGGTGGATCATCGCGAGGCGCCCGTCGCCGAAGGAGACCTGGTCGTCGACCCCGGCTCCTTCGAACCGCGAACGGAGCAGCTTCTGGACCGCCCGCCGCACATCGGTGCTGAACCGGTCTCGCGGAAGCGCCACGAGGATCGAGAGGCTGCGCCCGAGGACGTCGCGCCGGAGAAAGACGCGGGTCTGGCGCTCGGGCAGCTGCAGCAGCCCCGTGAGCGTGTCGCGCAGCTCCTCGGTCGGAGCCGCGAACAGCTCGTCCTTCGGGAACCCGTCGAACAGCGAGACGAGCGTCTTGTAGTCGTGCGATCCCTCCACCAGGTCGACCGAGTCGAGCACCTGATGGAGCTTGCGATGCAGCGCCGGCGTCCGACTCGCCGGCTCGGCGTAGGCCTTCGAGGTGAACAGGCCGAGCAGCAGCTCCTCACCCAGGATCTCCCCCGAGGCCGACACGCGCCGGATCCCGATGTCGTCCATACGGGCGCGGCGGTGGACTGTGGACTCGCGATTGGTCTTCGCGTAGATCAGCAGGTCGCCTCCCTCCACCCGGGCCCGGAGTCCGGGCTCGATCGCCGACAGCGGCACGGGCTCGCGGTAGGTCGACCAGTCCTCCTTCGAGAGGATCCCGAGACCGGAGCCCCGGACGATCGCGAGCGAGCGTCCTCGCGGGCCCTCGACCAGCTCGTAGGAGCGGTAGCCGAGGAACACGAAGTTGTCCTCGAGCAGCCACTCGAGGAACGCGACCGCCTCGGCGACCTCGGCCGGCGGGTACCGGACCAACCCGGCCCGGGCGGTCTCGACCATGCGACCGACCGCCTCGCGCATTGCGGGGAAGTCCCGCACCGCCAGCCGAACGTCCCCCAGCACGGAGAGGGCCGCCTCCTCGATCCGCGCGAGCTCGTCGTCCGACAGCCGCCGGTCGAGCTCGAAGTGCATCACGGACTCGCGGGACGTGGACTCCTTCGCGTGGACGATCCGATCGATCCGACCCTCCGCCGTGCGCACGACGCCGATCACCGGGTGCACGACCCGGCGGATCCCCAGCCCGCGGGCGCGGAGCTCCTCGTGGACCGAGTCGAACAGGAAGGGGGAGTCGGGCGTGTTCGTCTCGAGGACCGACCCGGCCGCCGTGTAGCCGTGCTCCTTCAGGTTCGGGTTGAACGCGCGGACGGCGACCTCGCGACCGTCTCGTCCGTCGGCGAGCTCGAACGCGCCGAGCACCTGGCCGAGCAGCTCCTCGACGCTCAGCTCGGCCAGGTCGTCACCGCCCAGTCGGCGCGTGTAGGCGTCGGCGAAGGCTCGCACCCCTTCGAGACGATGGGGGGGCACCCGCTCCTCGAGCCGGGCCCGCAACGCGGCCAGCAAGGCCTCCACCGAAGATCGCTCCGCCCGCGCGGTCATCGCGTCATCGTAGCGGCGTCGAGGCGCCTCCCACGCCTTCAGCTCGTGGGCGCGGTTGCCGAGATGAGACAATGGCAGTCGAGCCCCGGGGGGAGCGATGGTCGAGGCGACCGGCCGGCGAGGAGCCGAGACGACCGGCGAGACGAGAGAGGTGCGCTCGGTTGCGCAGCTCGACATGCTCCACAGCCTCGCCGCACGCCTCGGGCGCCTGAACCAGGTCAAGGAGATCGGCGAGGCCATCACCGCCGAGCTCAAGACCCTGATCGATTACCACAACTGCCGCGTCTACCTGCTCGCGGAAGATGGCCTCACCCTGGAGCCCGTGGCCTTTCGCGGCGAGCTCACCGAGTACGAGGGCGAGACCTACGAGGACCTGATCACTCGCGTCGGGGAGGGGATCACCGGACACGTCGCGGAGACGGGCCGATCCTTCTACGCGCCGGATGCTCGCGAGGTGCCGTTCGCCGTACTGATTCCCGGGACCGCGGACGTCCTGGAGTCGATCCTCGCCGTCCCGCTCCGCTACGGCGACCGCGTGATCGGGGTCATCGTCCTTTCGAACCTGGGTTACGACCAGTTCGACGACGAGGACATGCGCCTGCTCGAGGTCCTCGCGTCCCACGCGGCGGTGGCGTTCGAGAACGCCCGGCTGTTCCAGATGGAACGGGAGTCCGCGGAGACCTCGGCCGCCCTGCTCGGCCTCTCCCAGGCGCTGACCGGGGCCCGCGACGTCGCGACCGTCCTCGACCGGACCGTTGCCGCGATCCCGGCCATGGTCCAGGTGAGCGCCGTCGCCGCCTACGTTCGCGAGGCCGGCAGCGGCCGCTTCGTCCTCACCAGCCAGCGGGACCTCCCGTCGGAGTGGCTCGAGACGGCGAGCGCGATCGACGCCGAGACGGCGGCGCGCGCCCTCGCCTCGCTCGGCGAGCCGTTCGTCCTGGATCGCGAGAGCGTGCGCCCGGCGTCGGAGGGACCTCCCGCGCGGAACCCGATCCTCGTGGCGCCGCTGCGGTGGGAACCCGACGGCTTCGGCGCGCTCGTGCTCGTCGCCAGGGGGGCGCAGACGGCCTTCTCCGAGCGCGACCTGCGCCTGGCGCGGGGGATCGCGGACATCACCTCGCTCGCGCTTGGGAGCGCCCGCCGGGTGCACGAGCTCGAGCGCTTCCACGAGCTCGTCGAGAGCCTGGAGGCGACCTTCTGGGAGGCGGACCCGCGGACGCTCGAGTTCACGTTCCTGTCCAGGCGGGCGGCGCTGATGCTCCGCGGAGGCGGCCGCGACGGCTCTGGGGCGATTCGGCGGTGGGGGGACCAGATCCTGGCCGAGGACCGGGCCGCCGCCCTCGACGCGATCCACCGGGCCCTCGCGGTCGGGGGGGACCGCTCCACGGAGTATCGGGCGCTCGCCCCCGGGGGACGAACGCTCTGGCTCCGCGATCTGATCCACGTCGTTCCCGATCCACAGCACGGAACGGCCGCGCTGCGAGGCCTGATGATCGACATCACGGATCGGAGGCGGGCCGAGCAGGCGCTCCGTCGCAGCGAGCGCAAGTACTCGGAGGCGTTCCGCCGCGAACGCGAGGCGGCGCAACGACTCCGCGCGCTCGACGAGATGAAGAACACGTTCCTCGAGGCCGTGTCCCACGACCTGCGCACCCCGCTCACCTCGATCCTTGGATCGGCGCTCACGCTCGAGCAGACCGGCATGTTGCTCCCCCGCGAGGATGCGCTCGACCTCGTGCACCGGATCGCCGTCAACGCGCGCAAGCTCGAGCGACTGCTCTCGGACCTGCTGGACCTGGACCGGCTCCAGCGCGGGATCATCACCCCCCAACGCCGGCCCACCGATCTCGGGGCGCTCGTCCGGGAGACGGTCCTCGCGTCGGACCTGGGAGACCGACCGGTCGAGATCGACGCGGAGTCGATCGTGATCCCGGTCGACGCTGCCAAGGTCGAACGGATCGTCGAGAACCTGCTGGCCAACGCGGCCCGCCACACGCCGGAGGGAACGCGGCTCTGGGTGCGCGTTCGTCCCCAGGAGGGCGGTGCGCTGCTGATCGTCGAGGACGAGGGGCCGGGCGTGCCGGAGGAGCTTCGCGAGGCGGTGTTCGAGCCGTTCCGCCAGGCCGGCGGCGTATCGAACCACTCCCCCGGGGTCGGCGTGGGCTTGTCTCTCGTGGCCAGGTTCGCGGAGCTGCACGGCGGCCGGGCCTGGGTCGAGGAGCGGCCGGGGGGCGGCGCGTCCTTCCGGGTGCTGCTGCCGGCCGCCTAGCCGGAGCGGTCCGGCACCAAGCCCGAAGGGTCCGACTCCGGCGCGCTGCCCGGTGTCAGCCCTCCGCGGGCGGCTCGGCCCCGGGATCGTCCGATCCCTGGGAGGGCGCCCCCATCGCCGTGAGCTGCTCCTCGAGCTCCTTGATCTCGGCCACCAGGCGGTCCGCTTCCTCGCCGGCAGCGACCCCCTCGGTGCGCTCCTTGAAGATCAGGTACCCGAGCCGCTTGGCCGCATCGTCCGCCTTCTTTCGGGTCTGCGTCTGCTCGACCTTGCTTTGCACCTGCGAAGCGCCCTTCTTCGCGGCCTCGCCCACCTGACCCGCCACCTGCTTGGCCTTGTCCAGGAATCCCATGGGGCCTCCTCTCGCACGCCTGCACCGTCCACAGTACCCACTCGGCCCGCACCGCGCGCAGGTCGAGGCGGTGCACGACGAGGTGAGGGCCGGGAGGCTGGTGGGGGACACGCCTCCCGGCCCTCGTTGTCGGGGTGCGATGGACGGCCCGACAGCTAGATGAAGAGGGTGACGGCGTCCTGC
>JAJPHY010000037.1 GCA_021325015.1 Actinomycetota bacterium
AGCACCCCGTCCAGACGGGCGAGCGCGGCCGCCACGCGCGCCGCCGTCCCCGGCTCCGCCTGGACGAGCACGAACGCCTGCAGCATGTCGCATCACCTCGCCCGCTCGTCGATCCGTCCCGCCATAGTGCGCCGGAGGGGAACCAATCGACAAGAGGGATGCGGAGCGTTCACACAACCGTTACGCAGCCGGTTCCGGCCGGCGCCCAGGCGCCCGCGTGGCCCGCCGGCACCGGTCCTTGAGCCCGCCCGGCTCCCGGGGCACAATCGCTTCCCCGACGTGAGAGGACCCCGCCTGAGGCTCGGCCGCGCCGTGTCGACGATCGCCTGCGCGATCGGGCTCATCGTCGCGGGGCTCGCGGCGCCGGCACGGGCAGACGCGACGGGCGCGATCATCACCTCCTCGGTCCGGGCGGTGGTCTTCGGCGACCAGGTCCCGTTCGCCGCCGCCGTGACGGGGGACCCCGCCTGCCTCGGTCCTCGGCCGATCGAGCTCGACCGGCAGTCGGCCGCCGACCCGGACTGGGTGCCGGTCGCGCTGGAGACCACCGCCGCCGACGGGACGGCCGCCTTCTCGGATACGCCCACGTACACCTCGAGCTACCGCGTCACGCTTGCCGCGACCGCGACGTGTCCGGCGGTCGAATCCGAGGCGCTCTCGGTCCCGGTCCGCGTGCGGATCGACTCCTCGCTCCTCGGGTCCTCACTCACGGCCGGAAGCTGCGTGGACCTCGCCGTCACCGTCTCGCCGAGCAAGGCGGGGCAGGCGGTCGATCTCCTGCGGCGGACGGCGTCTGGCTGGGCGGCGGTCGATGAGCTGACGCTCGACGCGTCGTCCTCCGCCTCGGCGCGGCCGTGCTTCGGGTGGGACGACCTCGGGATCGTCCGGCTCCGCGCGCGGTGGCCGGCCCAGGACGCGCTCAACGCCCCGTCGAGCGGGCCCTCGCTTGCGTTCCGGATCACCCAGGCCCCGTGGATGCGGCGCGTGTCGGGGGTGATCGGGGACCACTCGGTGTCGGTCGCCGCGGGCGAGGACGGCATGTTCCTGTATCGCCACGCCGACACGAGCCCGCGCGCGCCCGCATCGAACGAGAAGCTCCTGCTCTCGATGGCGCTGCTCGACGAGCTGGGGCCCGGCTACCGGATCCGGACGGTCGCCGCGGCGGCGCGGGTGCAGGGGCACGTGATCCCCGGCGACCTGTGGATCCTCGGCCGGGGCGATCCCACGGTCGGGCCCGCCAGGCTCACGCAGCTTGCCGGGGAGATCGCGGCGGCGGGCATTGCGCGGATCCGAGGTCGGGTGATGGGAGCCACCACCTACTTCGGCCGCGACTGGTGGGCCCCCGGATGGAAGCCCGAGTTCCGACGAGAGGAGGTCGCGCTCCCCACGGCCCTTACCTTCCAGGGCAACACCGCCGGGGGGGTTCACATCCAGGATCCCGAGCGACGGGCGGCCGAGCGCCTCTCGACGGCGCTCGAGGAACGCGGAGTGGCCGTCGGTGGCGAGCCCGGCGCGGGTTCGCCTCCCCATGGCCTGCAACCGGTGGCGACCGTTCGCTCGGGTGTCCTGGGCGGGATCCTGCGTCGGATGAACGTCCCCTCAGACAACTTCATCGCCGAGGTCCTCGGCAAGCTGCTGGGCGCCCGGCGCGCCGGCCCGCCGGGAACGATCGCCGCGGGATCTCGCCAGATCCAGGCGTGGGCGGCGCGCCACGGGGTGGAGGTCACGTGCTTCGACGGCTCGGGACTCTCGTACGCGGATCGGGCGACGGCTGAGGGGATCGTTCGGCTGCTCTGGGCGGCCGATGACGCCTCGTGGCGTTCCGCGCTGCGGGGGTCGTTGCCGACCGCGGGCCAGGGAACGCTCGAGGACCGGCTCGCGGGCGTTCGCGTGCGCGCGAAGACCGGAACGCTCACCGACGTCTCGGCGCTATCGGGGTGGGTGTGGAGCCGGACGAGCGACGAGTGGGTTGAGTTCTCGATCCTGTCGAGCGGCATGCCGAAGTGGCTCGCGTCCTCGATCGAGGATCGCATCGTCCGGATCCTCGCGTCGTCGGCGTGACGGGCCGGCGAGATTGGAGGCCAGCCGTCAAGTGCACCCCCCATCCGGCCGATCCTCCGAGTGATGGAGTTTCGCGGATCGTCATCCGAGCGCGTGAACGGCGGGGTGTCCGAAGGCGACCGACCCCCTGTGCCCGCGCGCTACCAGGAGCTTCGCGAGACCGAGGTCCGGTACCGGGCCCTGATCGAACGGGTTCCCGGGATCATCTACACGGAGGTGGCCGACCACACGCGGCCGAGCGGCTCCCGGGCCACGTACGTGAGCCCGCAGTCGATCCGTTTGCTGGGATACACGCCACAGGAGCTGGTGGGTGACCCCGACCTGTGGGACGTGATCGTCCACCCCGAGGACCGCGAGCGGGTGTTCGAGGCGTTCCGCACGTCGGAGGCGAGCGGCGAGCCCTTCTTGCAGGAGTACCGGATCGTGGGCCGCGACGGCACCATCCGTTGGGTGCGCGACGCGGCGACGGTGGTGGAGGACCCGATGAGCGCAGCTCGCTCCTTGCAGGGGTTCATGCTCGATATCACCGAGCAGCGACGGGTCGCCGAGCAGCACGCCGAAATCGAGGCCAAGTACCGCGCGCTCGTCGAGCAGCTCCCGGCGATCGTGTACCTCGCCGAGTACGGTGAGGAGGGCGACTGGCTGTACATCTCCCCGCACCTCGAGCACGTGCTCGGCTATACGCCGCAGGAGTGGCTGGCCCATCCGCATCCGATGCAGTCGTTCACCCACCCCGACGACATCGGGGCCGTACGGGCGGAGGAGGCTCGCTCGCAGCGCGAGGGCGACACCTTCCACGCCGAGTATCGGATGCGGGCGCGGGACGGACGGTGGGTGTGGATCCTCGACGAGGCGACGGCCGTTCGGGACGAGGCGGGAACACCGCTTTTCCTGCAAGGCGTGATGTACGACGTGACCGAGCGCAAACGAGCCGAGGTCGAGCTCGCCGCGGCGAACGATCGGTTGCGGGCCCTGGATCGACTGAAGAACACGCTCCTGCACTCACTGTCCCACGACCTCCGCGGGCCGATCAGCGCCATCCTCGGCGCCGCTACCACGCTCGGGCGCCTGGGCCCCGAGCTCTCGGAGGAGGAACGGCGCACGCTCCTCCACACCATCGAGGTCCGCACCCGCGGCATGCAGGCGCTCGTCTCGGACCTGCTGGATCTCGAACGCCTCGATCGCGGCATCGCCGAGCCGAAACGGGTTCCCGTCGACGTGGCCGAGCTGGCCCGCTCCCTGGTGTCGCGGTGCGACGCACTTCGCGATCGATGCGTGGAGGTCGACGCGAACGCGGCGGTCGTCTCGGCCGATCGCGCCATGCTCGAGCGCGTGATCGAGAACCTCGTGGTGAACGCCGCGACGCACACCCCGGCCGAGTCGCGTGTGTGGGTGCGGGTGCGGCGGACGGTGAGCGGCGTCCTGCTGACCGTCGAGGACGACGGGCCGGGCGTGCCGGACGATCTGAAGGCCACGGTGTTCGAGGCGTTTCGGCGTGGTCCGGGAGCGGCCGGCCTGCCCGGGAGCGGCCTGGGCCTGTCGCTCGTCTGCCGCTTCGCAGAGCTGCACGGCGGTCGAGCGTGGGTCGAAGACCGGCCGGGGGGCGGAGCGTCGTTCCACGTGCTCGTTCCCGACTCGGAGCCGGGTTCGGCCGACGACCTCACGTGATGAGCGAACGTTCGATCTCGTGCGCGGTCCGCGCGACGGCGGGCGCGTACCTCGCGGCCCCTCCCCGGCGCATCCGTGTCTCCGGGCCCGAGACGGAGACCACCGCCACGAGCTCCCCGCCCGGTCCGAAGACGGGAGCGCTCACCGAGCCCACGCCGGCCTGACGCTCGCCCATGCTCTGGGCCCACCCGCGGCGACGGATCGTCTCGAGCTGTCGGAGGAGCTCGGCCCGAGACGGAGTCCGGGAGGTGGAGCGCCGGCGACCGGCGAGCAGACGCTCGCGATCGGGCTCGGAGGCGAACGCGAGGAACACCTTGCCGGCGGAGCCGGCGGTGAGCGGGAGCAGCGTGCCGACCGGGACGATGGTGCGCAGCTCGCTCGAGGACTCGACCGCATCGAGACACAGCCGCCGATCACCGGAGCGAACGTAGAGCTGCACGCTCTCGCCGGTCGCCGCGGCGAGCGAGGCCAGGGCGGGACGAGCGCGCTCGCGCAGCAGAGGTTCCCCGATCGCGCTCCCGGCCAAACGGAGCAGGCGAGGGCCCAGGCGGTAGGTACGGTCCTCGGCCCGCGCAAGGAGGCCGTGCGCCTGGAGGGCCGAGGCCAGCCGGTGCGCCGTCGCCCGCGTGAGGCCGGTCGCCCGTGTGAGGTCGCCGAGCGAGTGAGCCCCCGCCTCCACCGCGTCCAGGATCGCCACGGACCGATCGAGGACGCCGACGCCGCTGCCGGCACGCGCCGTGCCTCCCGAACGCTTCTGTGGTAGTTTCACGGTCTTACCTACTGATATCAGATCCCATATAGTGAGACAACGACGGACGGGATGGGACAGACGCTCTCGGAGAAGGTCTGGCAACGACATGTCGTCCACCGGGCGGACGGCGAGCCGGATCTCCTGTACGTGGATCTGCACCTCGTTCACGAGGTGACCAGCCCCCAGGCCTTCGACGGCCTGCGCCTCGCGGGTCGGACGGTTCGCCGCCCCGACCTCACCGTCGCGACCATGGATCACAACGTCCCCACAACCGGCGTGCTCTCCGACCCGGTCTCGAAACGACAGGTCGAGGCCCTCGCCCGCAACTGCCGCGAGTTCGGCATTCCGCTGTTCCCGATGGGACATCCGGGTCAGGGAATCGTCCACGTGATCGGTCCGCAGATGGGGCTCACGCAGCCGGGGATGGTCATCGTCTGCGGCGATTCCCATACCTCGACGCACGGGGCGTTCGGCGCGCTCGCGTTCGGGATCGGAACCAGCGAGGTGGAGCACGTGCTGGCGACGCAGACGCTTCCGCAGGTCCAGCCGCGCTCGATGGCCATCACGGTCGAGGGAGCGCTGCCCGCGGGCGTGTCGGCCAAGGACGTGATCCTCGGCATCATCGCGCGCATCGGAACCGGCGGCGGGGTCGGGCACGTCCTGGAGTACCGGGGCTCGGCCATCCGCGCCCTCTCCATGGAGGGGCGGATGACCGTGTGCAACATGTCGATCGAGGCGGGAGCGCGCGCCGGGATGGTGGCGCCGGACGACACGACGTTCGCCTACCTCGAGGGACGCCCCCACGCACCCAGGGGGCGGGAGTGGGAGCGCGCGCTCGAGGACTGGCGGAGTCTCGCGACCGATCCCGATGCCGTCTTCGACCGCGAGGTGGTGATCGAGGCGGCCGCGCTCAGACCGTACGTGAGCTGGGGAACCAACCCCAGTCAGACCGTGACGATCGACGAGGTCGTGCCCGAGCCGACGGACGAGTCCGCCGAGCGCGCGCTGGCGTACATGGGGCTCACCCCCGGGACCCCGATCCGCGAGATCCGTCCGGACACGGTCTTCATCGGCTCGTGCACCAACAGCCGGATCGAGGATCTGCGCGAGGCGGCCGCCGTGCTTCGCGGGCGCCGGGTCCGTCCCGGGCTGCGGGCGATGGTCGTCCCCGGCTCCATGCTCGTCAAGGCCCAGGCCGAGCGAGAAGGGCTCGACGCGGTGTTCCGCGAGGCGGGCTTCGAGTGGCGCGACGCGGGGTGCTCGATGTGCCTGGGGATGAACCCGGACCAGCTCACCCCCGGCGAGCGGTGTGCCTCGACGAGCAACCGGAACTTCGAGGGGCGACAGGGGCGCGGCGGGCGCACGCACCTGGTCTCGCCCTCGGTGGCCGCGGCCACGGCCGTCGCCGGGCATTTCTGCACGCCGGAGGACCTGTGATGCAGCCGTTCACCGTCCACACCGGTCGGGCCGTTCCGCTCGATCGCGCCAACGTCGACACCGACCAGATCATCCCGGCCGAGTACCTCAAGCGAGTCGAGCGGACGGGCTTCGGGCCCTTCCTGTTCCACACCTGGCGGAGCGCCGACCCCGACTTCGTCCTCGACCGCCCCGAGCACCGGGGCGCGACGATTCTCATCGCCGGCCCGAACTTCGGCTCGGATCCTCCCGGGAGCACGCGGTCTGGGCGCTGGAGGACCACGGGTTCCGCGCGATCCTCGCGCCGTCGTTCGCCGACATCTTCCGCACGAACTGCACCAAGGTCGGGCTGCTGCCCGTGGAGCTCGAGCCCGAGGTGGTGCGCTCGCTGATGGAGCTCGTGCGTCGCGACCCCGAAGCCGAGATCACGATCGACCTTCGGGCGAGGACCGTGGCGGCGCCCGGCACGCTCGCGGCCTTCGAGATCGACGACTTCACGCGCTGGCGCCTGCTCGAGGGCCTCGACGACATCGGGCTCACGCTCCGGCACGCCGACGCGATCGCCGCGTACGAGGCCCGGCGACCGTCCTGGATGCCAACAGCTCCGTCAGCGTGATCGCGTCGCGCACGGCCGCGCCGCCCGTGTCGTTGTTGAAGTAGACGAAGACCTCGGACGCGTCGAAGCCGGCGATCCGATCGGCCCACCGCTCGAGCGCGGCTCTCGGGTAGCCCGGGTCCGTCTGGCTCCCCTGGTGGAACCGGACGTAGGACCACCCGGCCGTGACCACGTTCGGAGTCGACGGCCCGACGCGGTCTGCCTGGACGAACGCCGCCCCGGCCGCGTCCAGAAGCCGGAACACCGCATCGACCTCCCACGACGGATCGCGGAACTCGAACGCGGCTCGCAGGCCGTCGGGCAGGACGGCGAGCAGCGCCCGGAGGGCTTGGAGATCGGCCCGGAACCGCGGGGGAAGCTGGAAGAGCACGGGCCCGAGCCGATCGCCGAGCTCCCGGGCCCGGGACCAGAGCCGATGGACCGGCTCACGACAGTCGCGCAGGCGGCGGACGTGCGTGATGAACCGGCTGGCCTTCACCGCGACCACGAACCCCTCGGGCGTCTCCATCCGCCACCTTGCGAACGTCGCCGCCGTGGGCAGGCGGTAGAAGGAGTTGTTGACCTCGACCGTGGGGAACCGCGTGGCGAGGTGAGCGAGCCAGGCGCGCTTCGGCAGACCGTCCGAATACAGCACGCCGCGCCAGTCGTCGTACTGCCACCCGCTCGTTCCGACGAGGATTCGCACGCCGCTCCTCAAGGGGCCCCTCGAGTCCGCCGATGGCCAGAGTATGCCGGGACAGGATCGGGCGTCCGTGGCCGCCGACGGAGCGCCGAGTTCAGAGGGCGGGCCCCGCCGTGACCTCCTCCCGCCGGTCCCGGGCCGACGGAAGTCGAAGCCCCTGCGGCGCAGGGAGGACGGGTGGCTCGAGCGGTGGATGGCGACGATCGCCGATCTGGCCTGGCTGAAGGAGTCCCACCCCATGCTCGACGCCGTCATCGACGAGGTCGATCCGGCTCGCGGTCGGCACATCCGCATCAAGGACCGGTGGCTCGTCGATTTCGCGTCGTGCAACTACCTCGGGTTCGACCTGGATCGAGAGATCATCGAGGCGGTGCCCGCCTTCCTCGAGCGGTGGGGAACGCACCCGTCGTGGTCCCGGCTTCTCGGCAGTCCGATCCTCTACGAACAGATCGAGGAGCGGCTGACCTCGCTCCTCGGCGCCGAGGACACCCTCCTGCTGCCGACGATCACCCACATCCACATGTCGGTGATCCCGGTGCTGGCCGGCTCCGGCACGATCTTCCTCGACGGCCGAGCGCACAAGACCATCTACGACGGCGCGATGATCGCTCGAGGTCACGGAGCCACCGTCCACCGCTTCCGCCACAACGACCCCGAGCACCTGGAGGAACTGCTGCGGGTCGCGAACGGCGCCCCGCGCCTGATCGCCATGGACGGCGTGAACTCGATGACCGGGAACGCCCCGGAGCTGGCGGCGTTCGCCCGGCTCGCCCGAGAGCACGACGCGCTTCTGTACGTCGACGACGCACACGGGTTCGGCGTGATCGGCGAGCGCGGACCCGACGAGCTGTGTCCCTACGGCAAGCTGGGAAACGGCGTCGTCCGACACCAGGACGAAACGTACGATGGCATGGTCTACGTCGCCGGCTTCTCGAAGTCCTACTCGTCGCTGCTCTCGTTCCTCGCCCTGCCGACCCGGCTGAAGGATGTCCTGAAGGTGGCCGCCCCCCCGTACCTGTACTCGGGACCCTCGCCGATCGCCTCGCTCGCCACCACGATCGCCGGCCTCAACGTGAACGAGACGAGGGGCGACCGCCACCGGTTTGAGGTCTGGAGGAAGACGACCCGGGTGCTCGAGCGACTTCGGGAGCTCGACATCTACACGCCCAACCGGTCCGGATACCCGCTGATCGAGGTCCCGCTCGCCAATCACGAGGACATCGACGTGGTGGGCAGGTACCTGTTCGACCGCGGCGTGTACGTCACGATGGCCGCCTACCCCCTGGTGCCGAAGAACGAAGTCGGCTTCCGCATCCAGGTCACCGCCGCCAACGGGGACGACGAGATCGACCTCCTCTGCGAGGTTCTCGGTGAGATCAACGAGCGATTCGCACTCCAGCACCAGCACCATCGAGAGCTGCTCCGCGAGGCCCGGAACTCCCGGGGCTGAGACGGTTCAGACCGGGAGTCGACCGACCGATACAGCGTGCATGAAGTCGCGGGTCTGGCTCGCGTATCTCGCTGGCGGGTACGCCCTCCTCGCCCTGTGGGAGCTCGTCCCCGCCCTGAAGATCGGGCCGGTGTTCAACGTGATCGCGCTGTCGTCGCCCGTGGCGATCGTGCTCTCGGTCCGGCGCATCCCCAGGGAGCAGCGGCGGCCCTGGTACCTGTTCGCTCTCGGCCAGACGCTGTTCGTCGCGGGCGACATCATCACCTACAACTATCCGAAGTTCTTCGGCGGCGCCGAGCTTCCGTTCCCCTCGATCGGGGACGTCCCCTACCTCGCGGTCTACCCGTGCCTGATCGCCGGCCTGCTGATCATCGCCCGGCGCCGGACCCCCGGGGGCGACCGGGAGAGCCTGATCGACTCCCTGATCGTCGCGATCGGGATCGGCGCCCTCGCCTGGGTCTTCGTCATGTCCCCGACGGCTCGAGACACCACGTCGACGTGGCTCCAGCGGATCGTGAGCATGGCGTACCCGTTCATGGACCTGATGCTCCTCACGGTGGTCGTGCGACTGGCCCTCGGCGCCGGCGAGCGCCCGGCCGCCTTCTACCTGATGGCCGCGGCCGCGGGCTCGCTGTTCGCCACCGACTTCGTGTACGCCTTCATCAGCGCGCAGGGCATCGTCTACAACCAGTCCGGGTTCCTCGAGGCGGGCTGGGCGAGCTTCTACCTGATCTGGGGCGCCGCTGCGCTGCACCCTTCCATGCGGTTCCTCGACGAGCCGGCCGAGCCTCGCGAGCTGCTCCGCCCCAGGCGCCGGCTCTATATCCTGGCCGGAGCGTCGCTGATGGCGCCGGCCGCCGAGCTCATCCAGGCGCTCCGCGGCGACCCCGTCGACGTGCCGGTGCTCGCCGGCTGCGCCACCCTGCTGTTCGTTCTGGTCCTGTCCCGGCTGAACGGCCTGATGGTGGACATCAGCGAGCACCGCAGGACCGAGCGACGGCTGCGCGAGGCCGAGACCAAGTA
The DNA here is from genome assembly GCA_021325015.1 of Actinomycetota bacterium. Classification (GTDB taxonomy): domain Bacteria; phylum Actinomycetota; class UBA4738; order UBA4738; family HRBIN12; genus JAJPHY01. The sequence goes on from JAJPHY010000037.1 coordinate 9,668, forward strand.
CCGGTCGCTGGTGGAGGGGCTTCCGGCCGTGGTCTACATCGCGGAGTTTGGGGCCGAGGGCGCGTGGCGGTACGTCAGCCCCCAGATCGAGTCGGTCCTGGGCTTCTCGCGGGAGGAGTTCATGAGCGGCGCGACGTTCTGGCGCGAACGGATCCTTCCACAGGATCGCGAGCAGGCGCTCGCCGCCGAGCTCCAGCTCCTGAACGGCGAGGGGAAGATGCAGTGCGAATACCGGATCCGCGGCGTCGACGGGCGCGAGATCTGGATCCGCGAGGAAGCCGAGGCGCTGGAGGACGAGCAGGGACGTCCGGTCTTCCTGCAGGGCGTGATGTACGACGTCACCGAGCAGAAGCTCGCCGAGGAACGGCTCCGTCAGGCGCTGGAGACCGAGAAGGAGGCGACGCGGCGCCTGACGGCCCTGCACGAGATGCAGAACTCGTTCCTCCAGGCCGTCTCGCACGATCTGCGGACGCCCCTCACCTCGATCCTCGGCAACGCGCTCACGCTCGAGCACAACAGCGGCACCCTGTCGCCGGAGGATCAGAAAGACCTGATCGGGCGCACGGCCGCGAACGCCCGTAAGCTCCACCGGCTGTTGACCAACCTGCTCGACCTCGACCGGATGTCCCGCGGAAGCCTCGAGCCCGACCGCGTCGAGGTCGACGTCGCCCATCTGGCCGCGTCGGTGATCGCCGAGGCCCGGGACGGGACCCATCCCGTGGAGCTCACGACCCCCGGCCCGGTCTTCGCGAGGGTCGACGTGGCCCAGACCGAGCGCATCATCGAGAACCTGGTCACGAACGCCATCCGCTACACGCCGCCGAGCACGCCGATCTGGGTACGCGTCGCCGAACACGAGGACGGCGTCCTCCTCGTGGTCGACGATGCCGGCCCCGGTGTCAGGCAGGACCTGAAGCTCGCGATCTTCGAGCCATTCCGCCAGGGGGACGAGACCGTCACGCACTCGCCCGGCGTCGGCATCGGGCTCTCGCTGGTCGCACGGTTCGCACAGCTCCACGGCGGTCGTGCTTGGGTGGAGGACCGGGAGGGCGGAGGGGCTTCGTTCCGCGTGTACCTCCCCAACCGGACACCCGAGGCGACGCCGTCTTCGGACTCGACCTCCTCCGATCTGTCCCGAACGTTCGCATACGGCCTCCCCCGGCGGCAAAGGCTCTGTCCCGACCGGCCGATATCGGCAGCATGGGGCGAGAGGGGCACCGGCGGATGCGGGGGGGCCGCCGTGCGCTGCTGGCGCCGCTCCGCGAGCGCGACTTTCGGTTGCTGTGGACCGGGCTGACGATCTCGCTCCTCGGCGATGGAATCTTTCTCGTCGCCCTTCCGTGGCAGGTCTATCAGCTCTCGAACGTCGCGACCGCGCTCGTGGTCGTGGGAATCGCCATGTCGGTTCCCCAGATCGTGTTGCTTCTGCTCGGCGGGGTGGCGAGCGACCGATTCGATCGCCGTCGGGTGATGATCGGAGCCGACCTCGTGCGCGGGCTCGCCGTCGCCGCGATCGGAACCCTCTCGATCGTCGACCGGCTCGAGCTCTGGCACCTCATGGTCGCCGCGGCCGCGTTCGGCGCCGGGAGCGCCTTCTTCGGCCCCGCCTTCGACGCGGTGGTGCCCGAGCTCGTGCCCTCGGGGCTGCTCACCCAGGCGAACGCCCTGGACCAGTTCGTCCGGCCGGCCGCGTGGCGGATGCTGGGACCCGCGCTCGGCGGGTGGATCATCGCTTGGTTCGGCGAACGAACGGGCGCCGCGTTCCTCGCCGACGCGCTGACGTTCGCGGTCTCGATCGTGTGCCTGGCATCGATGCGGGCCCGGCCGCTCCACCACCGGTCGCGAGACGAGGGGGTCTCGACCTGGAGCGACGTCCGCGAGGGATTCGCCTACGTGCGCTCGCAGACGTGGCTCTGGGGGACGCTCCTCGCGGCCGCTCTGGCCTACCTGGCCTTCCTCGGACCCACCGAGGTGCTCCTCCCCCGACTGGTGAAGGTGGACCTGCACGGAAGCGCGAGCGACCTGGGGCTCATCCTTGCCATGGGGGGCGTCGGCGCGATGGCGTCGGCGCTCGCGATGAGCCGTCGAGACGTGCCGCGGCGCGCGATGACGTTCATCTACCTCGTGTGGACGGCGTCCACCCTGTCGGTCGCCGGCTACGGCCTCGCACGCTTTCCGTGGCAGGCCATGGCGGCCTGCTTCCTGTTCAACGCCCTGGAGAGCGCGGGAACGATCGTGTGGATGACCACCAAGCAGCGCCTGGTCCCGAACAGGCTCCTCGGGCGGGTCTCGAGCCTGGACTGGTTCATCTCCTACGCCCTTCTGCCGGTCTCGCTCGCGGTGACGGGCGTGGTCGACGGACTGGTCGGCGACCGCGCCACCCTGGTCGGCGCAGGCGTGATCGGCGCGGTCGTGACCTTCGCGTTCCTGTTCTTGCCCGGGTTGCGCGACGTCGAGGCCCTCGCGGTGGGCGCCGGGAGCGAGCCGAACGGCGCTCAGGTCGATTCGGCGCACGGGTCCCCGCCTCGGCCCCCGGCCACCGGACCTAGGCCCCGCCGGCACGCTCGATCCCCCATCGCGGCGGCCCTCGCCCGCGACGAAGATGCCTGAATCGCGGTAGTCCGTCGCCCGAAAGTCGGGCGACCCGCCGACCGATAGACCGAGCATGAGGCGCAGGGCCTGGCTCTCCTACCTCCTCGGCGGGTACGCCCTGCTCGCGGTCTGGGAGTTCGTCGGTCCCCTCAAGGTGGGACCGGTCTTCAACGCCATCGCGCTGTCCTCGCCCGTGGCGATCCTGATCGCGGCACGCACGCTGGCACCTCGCGAGCGTCTGCCGTGGTACCTGTTCGCGCTCGGGCAGACGCTCTTCGTCGCCGGCGACGTCATCACGTACAACTACGACAAGCTGTTCGGCAGCGAGCTGCCGTTCCCCTCGATCGGAGACGTGGCGTACCTCGCCGTCTATCCATGTCTGATCGCCGGCATCCTGTTGCTGATCCGCCGGCGAAGCCCGGGGCGCGACCGCGAGGGGCTGATCGATTCGCTGATCGTCGCCATCGGCCTCGGCGTCGTGTCCTGGGCCTTCCTGATGTCGCCGATCGCGCACGACTCCACGTCGACCTGGCTCCAGCGGATCGTGAGCATGGCCTACCCGTTCATGGACCTGATGCTGCTCACCGTCGTCGTGCGGCTGGCCGTCGGCGCCGGAAAGCGGAGCGGGTCCTTCTGGCTCATGGCCGCAGCGGCGGGAGCCCTGTTCCTCACCGACTTCGTCTACAGCTACATCTCGGTCCAGGGGATCGTCTACAACCAGTCCGGATACCTCGAGGCCGGATGGGCGTCGTTCTATCTGCTGTGGGGGGCTGCCGCGCTCCACCCCTCGATGAAGTTGATGTCGGAGCGTGCGCCCGACCAGGAGGTCCGCCTCACCCGAGCCCGGCTCACCTTGCTGGGACTGGCCTCCCTCACCGCCCAGTTCGTGCGCATCGCGCAGCTGATCCGCGGGGAGTCGACCGATCTGTGGGTGATCACGGGCTCGACCATGGCGCTGTTCGTCCTCGTCGTGATCCGCATGTCGGGCCTCGTTCGCAAGCTCGAGCTCTCGTTCCATCGAGAGCGGACGCTTCGTTCGGCCGGCGCCTCCCTCGTGACCGCCACCAGCCGCGAGGGCATCTACGTCGCCGCGATGGCGGCCGCGCGAACGCTGGCCGGCGAGGGCGCCGTCGCGAGGCTGCTCGTCGCGCTCGACCCGGAGCGGCCCGACGAGCTCACGACCGTGCGGACCTCGCCGGACGACGTTGCGGAGGGAGATGGAGAGCTCCGTCTGTCCGAGCTGTCCCCCAGACAGCGCGACCGGCTCCTCGCCCAGCAGCCCGCCCGTACGCCGGCGGCCGAGGGCGGGATCGCCTCGGCGCTCGCCTTGCCGGAGGAGGCCACCTCCGCCTTCCTCCTTCCGCTCTTCATGAAGGGGGAGCTGAACGCCCTGCTCGTCGTCGCGAGCCAGGAACCGCTTCCCCGCTCGACGTGCGACGGACTCGAGGCGCTGTCCTCGCAGGTCGCCCTGGCGCTCGACAGCGCGGCGCTCACGGAGGACCTGCTCCGCCGTCAGAGCGAGGCCCGCTTCTCCTCCCTCGTCCAAAACTCCTCGGACGTCGTCATGGTGGTCGACGCCGACAGCCGCGTCCGGTACGTGAGCCAATCGGCCGAGCGCGTGCTCGGGTACGCTCCCCAGGACCTCGAGGGCGAGCGGCTCACCTCGATCGTCCATCCCGAGGACAAGGCCCGGGTCCTGCAGTTCCTGATGAGCGGGGCCCGCGACGGCGACGCGCACCCGGCGCTGATCGAGTTCCGGGTCCGGCACAGCGACGACATCTGGCTGCACGTGGAGTCGCTCCGCACCAACCTGCTCCACGACCCCAACGTCCGGGGGATCGTGCTCAACACACGCGACATCGGCGAGCGCAAGGCCTTCGAGGAGCAGCTCCAGCACCAGGCCTTCCACGACGCGATCACCGGGCTTGCCAACCGGGCGCTGTTCCGGGACCGCGTGGAGCACGCGCTCGAGCGACTCAGCCGAGACGAGCGCTCGGTCTCGGTCCTGCTGATGGACCTGGACGACTTCAAGACGATCAACGACTCGCTCGGCCATGCGGCCGGAGACCGGCTGCTGGCGGAGGTCGGCGACCGGCTCCGCGCCTGCCTGCGCACGGCCGACACCGCGGCGCGCCTGGGTGGGGACGAGTTCGCGATCCTCCTGGAGGACGGCGGGGAAGGCGCCGAGGCGGCCGAGGTCGCCGCGCGCATCATGGCCGCGCTCGAGGGGCCGTTCCTCCTCGAGGGGAAGGAGGTGTTCGTCCGGGCCAGCATCGGCATCGCCACCGCGTCCTCGACGTCCGGCGGCGTGCCGGAGGGCGCCGACGACCTGCTGCGCAATGCCGACGTGGCGATGTACATGGCGAAGGAGAACGGCAAGGGCCGCTATCAGATCTTCCAGCCGGCGATGCACGACACCGCGCTCCGCCGCCTCGAGCTGAAAGCGGACCTGCAGCGGGCGGTCGACCAAGGCGAGTTCGTCCTGCACTACCAGCCGGTGATCGAGCTCGAGAGCGGCGGCGTCTCCGGCCTGGAGGCCCTGCTCCGGTGGAACCACCCGCACCGGGGGATGATCCCCCCGCTCGACTTCATCCCGCTCGCCGAAGAGACCGGCCTCATCGTCCCGATCGGCCGGTGGGTTCTGCGAGAGGCGTGCAAGCAGGCGGTCGCGCTCCACGAACGGTTCCCGACCGACCCGCCGCTCCACATGGCCGTCAACCTCTCGGCCCGCCAGCTCCAGCGTCCGGAGATCGTGGACGAGGTCGCCCAGACGCTGATGGAGACCGGCCTCGAGCCCGAGAGCCTGATCCTGGAGATCACCGAGAGCGTGATGATGCAGGACATGGACCTGTCGATCCAGCGACTGGCCGAGCTGAAGGAGCTCGGCGTCAAGCTCGCGGTGGACGATTTCGGCACCGGGTACTCATCGCTGAACTACATCCGCCGGTTCCCGGTCGACATCCTGAAGGTGGACAAGTCCTTCGTCGACGGCGTGAACGAGGGAGGCGAGGAGTCGGCGCTCACGGCCGCCATCATCGAGCTCGCCGGCATCCTCAAGCTCCGACCGGTGGCGGAGGGGATCGAGCGGGCCGACCAGCTCGAGAAGCTCCTCTCCCTGCACTGCGACCTCGGACAGGGCTTCTACTTCGCGCGGCCGCTGCCGATGGAGGGGGTCGACCAGCTGCTGGCCGACCGCGAGACGCTCGAGCGGCGGGAGCGCGAGCTCTCGAGCTGACGCCCGGAGGCCTCAGCCGAGCGCAACCCGATACCGCACGGTGGGGCGCATCTCGCAGTCCACCCGCTCGGCCGAGACCGTCCCGTCGAGCCGCCATCCGGCGCGCTCGTAGAAGCGGCGAGCGCGCGCGTTCGACTCCAGGACCCAGAGCGTGGCGGTCTCGAAGCCGCGGTCGGCGAGGTCCCGGACGGCGTGCTCGAACAGGGTCCGGCCGAGGCCGGTTCCCACCCGCCCGGGGTCGAGGTAGATCGCGTACACCTCCGCGGTCCGCTCGCCCGCGTCGCCGTCCTCGCTGCGCCCGGTAACGGCGAACCCCACGATCCGGCCGCCGTCCTCGGCCACCCAGGTCCGCAGCTCGGGCGACGGGTGCTCGAGCGCCCGCCGGTGCATCTCGAGCCGGTCCTCCACGCGGAGCCCGTCGAGGAACTCGTCGGAGAGCTGGCGACGGTAGGCGCTCTGCCACGCGCGCACGTGGAGCTCGGCGAGCGCGGGCGCGTCGGGGGGCTCCGCCTCCCGGATCCGCACCCCCGGCGGTCGCTCAGGAGCCGTCGGGGTCCTCCCGGGGGTGCAGCAGACCGTAGAGGTAGCCGTCGGTGAGCGCCTCCCACGAGGCCTCGATGATGTTCTCGGAGACGCCGACGGTGGTCCACTCCCGCTGGCCGTTGGAGGTATCGATCAGGACCCGCACCGTCGCCCCCGTCCCGATGTTCTCGTCCAGCACGCGCACCCGGTAGTCCTCGAGCGTGATGTGCTCGAGCTCCGGGTACTCGTTGGCCAGAGCCTTGCGCAGCGCGTTGTCGAGCGCTCCCACGGGGCCGTGCCCCTCGGCGCTCTCGATGTGGCGGCTGCCGTTCGCGCTCACCTTCACGGTCGCCTCGGCGAGCGGCTCCTCCGTGCCCCGCTGCTCCACGTGGACCCGGTAGCTCTCGATCTCGAAGAACGGCTGCACCCACCCGTCGTGGCGGCGGATGAGCAGCTCGAGCGAGGCATCCGCGAGCTCGAAGGTGTACCCGCGCGCCTCCCGGTCCTTCAGCTCGGCGAGGAGCCCAGGGATCGCCTCGGGCCGGAGCTCGAGCCCGAGCTCCTCGGCCTTCATCTGGATCGTCGAGCGCCCGCCGAGGTCCGAGGCGACCACGCCCCGGCGGTTGCCGACCAGCTCGGGCGGGACGTGCTCGTAGGCCTCCGCGAACCGCGACACCCCGCTCGTGTGGAGCCCCGCCTTGTGCGTGAACGCGTACCGCCCGACGTAGGGCTGGTGGGAGTCGGGCGTCACGTTCGCGATCTCCGCCACGTAGTGGGCGAGCTCGGTCAACCGCTCGAGCGACTCCGGCGGGAGCGCCCGAACGCCCATCTTGAGCGCGAGGTTGGCGGCGACCGGGACGAGATCGGCATTGCCGGTTCGCTCCCCGTAGCCGTTGACGGTGCCCTGGACCTGGAACGCCCCCGCCTCGACGGCCGCCAGGGAGTTCGCGACCGCGCCCCCGGCGTCGTTGTGCACGTGGATGCCGAGGCGCACCGAGGTGCGCTCGGCGACCTCCCGAACCACCCGGGCGATCTCCGCCGGCAGCGTGCCTCCGTTCGTGTCGCACAGGACCAGGCGTTCGGCGCCGGCCTCCTCCGCGGCGGCAAGGACGGCCATCGAGAACGTGGAGTTGCGCCGGTAGCCGTCGAAGAAGTGCTCGGCGTCGAAGAACACCCGGCGCCCCTCGCGCCGTAGGAACGCGATCGAGTCCCGGACCATCGCGAGGCCCTCGTCGAGGTCGGTGCGGAGCGCCTCCGTCACGTGCAGGTCCCAGGCCTTGCCCACCACACAGACGACCTCGGTGCCGGCCTCGAGGAGGTCGCGGAGCACCGGGCTCGCGTCGGCGCGCTCACCCGCCTTCCGCGTCATCCCGAACGCCGTCAGCGTCGCCCGGGTGAGCCGCTCCTTCGTGGCCAGGCGGAAGAACTCGGTCTCGCGCGGGTTCGCCCCGGGCCACCCACCTTCGACGAACGGGAATCCCATCGAGTCCAGCCGGTGCAGGATCCGCAGCCGGTCCTCGATCGAGTAGGACAGCCCGGCCCGCTGCGCACCGTCGCGCAGCGTCGTGTCGTACAGCTCGACGCGGGCGCCGCCCGGGGCACCGGATCCGCTCACGAGGCGGTCGCCCCCTCCACGACGAGGTCGCCGACCTCGGAGGTCGTGTACCCCATCTCGCCCGCCCGCATCGAGTGCAGCTTCGAGCAGGCAAAGCGGATGCCCGCGTCGACGCGGGAGGCCGCCGCGCGCTCCCCGATCTCCTCGAGCAGCATCCCCATCGCTCCGATCGCCGCGAGCGGGTTGATCGTGTCCTTCCCGGTGTGGTCCGGCGCGGTGCCGCCGATCGGCTCGAACATCGAGACGCCCTCGGGGTTGATGTTGCCCCCCGCGGCGATCCCCATCCCGCCCTGGATCATCGCCCCGAGGTCCGTGATGATGTCGCCGAACATGTTGTCAGTGACGATCACGTCGAATCGCGAGGGCTGGTCGAGGAAGTAGATGCACGCGGCGTCGACGTGCACGTAGTCGGTTTCGACGGCAGGGTACTCCCGCGCCACCTCGTCGACCACGCGCTGGTAGAGGTCCCCCGCGAACGTGAGCACGTTGGTCTTGTGGACGAGCGTCACCTTGCCGCGGCGCCCGGGCGCTCGGGCGAGCTCGAACGCGTACCGCACGATCCGCTCGACCCCCCGGCGCGTGTTGATCGATTCCTGGACGGCGACCTCGTGGGGCGTGCCCTTGCGGTGGAACCCGCCCGCCCCCGTGTACAGGCCCTCGCTGTTCTCCCGCACGACGACGAAGTTCACGTCGCCTTCGGCGTGGGAGGGCACGAGCGTCCGCACGCCGGGGTACCGAACCACCGGCCGGAGGTTGACGTACTGGTCTAGCTCGAAGCGGATCCGGAGCAGCAGCTCTCGCTCGAGGATCCCCGGCCTGACCCGCGGGTCGCCCACCGCGCCCAGGAAGATCGCGTCGAGTCCCCGCATCGTCTCCAGGTCCTCGTCGGGCAGGACCTCGCCGGTGCGGAGGTAGCGCTCGGCGCCGAGGTCGAACGCGACGAGCTCGACGTCGAACCCCTCGCGCACGGCCTCGAGGACCTTCAGCCCCTCGCGAACGACCTCCGGCCCGGTCCCGTCGCCGGGGATTACGCCGACCCGGTACCCCCGGCTCACGAGGGCCATGCCTCCGTGGTGCGCTTCGACCCGGCCGGCGGAGCCTGGAGCGCCCGGTTGATCGCCGCGAGGTAGGCGCGCGCGCTCGCCTCCACCACGTCGGTCGCCACCCCGCGCCCGGTGACGCGCCGCCCGTCGACGGCGAGCTGGACGACCACGTCGCCGAGGGCGTCCGAGCCGCCGGTGACGCTCGACACGTTGAACGAGACGAGGGTCGCCGGCGTGCCGGTCGCGCGCTGGATGGCCCCCATCACGGCATCGATCAGGCCGTCGCCCATCGCCGACTCCTCGACGACCTCGTCGCCGCGGCGCAGGTGGACGGTCGCCCGGGGCTCGAGGTGGGTCCCTCCGCCCACGACGACCGACTCCAGAACGAACAGGTCCTCCTCGCCGCCGCCGATCTCCTCCGAGACGATCGCCTGGAGGTCCTGGTCGGTGAGCTGGATCTTGCGGTCGGCGAGCTCCTTGAACCGGGCGAACGCCCGGTCCAGGTGCTCGGGGTCGAGGCGGATCCCCAGCTTGTCGAGCGCGTCGGCGAAGGCGTGACGCCCCGAGTGCGTGCCGAGCACGATCCGGTTGCCCTCGAGGCCGATCTCGAGGGGATCCATGATCTCGTAGGTGGCGCGGTTGGCGAGCACGCCGTGCTGGTGGATCCCCGACTCGTGGGCAAAGGCGGAGGCGCCGACCACGGCCTTGTTCGGCTGCACGGAGTAGCCCGTCGTCATCGCGACCAGCCGGGAGGTGCGCACGATCTCCCTGGTGTTCAGCCCGTGCCGAACGCCGAGCGCCTGCCCGCGGGTGCGCACGATCATCGCGACCTCCTCGAGCGAGCAGTTGCCGGCCCGCTCGCCGATGCCGTTCACGGCGACCTCGACCTGACGGGCGCCGTTCACGATCCCGGCGAGCGAGTTGGCCACCGCGAGGCCCAGGTCGTTGTGGCAGTGCGTGGAGACCACCACGTGCTCGGGCGCGCGCTCGCGCACCGTGCTCACGAGCTCGCCGAACTCGTGCGGCATCGCGTAGCCGACGGTGTCGGGCACGTTGATGGTCGTGGCGCCGGCCTCGACCGCCACGCGGAAGCACTCGAGCAGGAAGTCGAGCTCCGTGCGCGTGGCGTCCTGGGCGGAGAACTCGACGTCGTCCGTGTACGAGGCGGCGAGCGTCACGCCCTCGCGGATCGCGTCGATCACCTGCTGGTGCGACATCCGGAGCATGTCCTGCATGTGGATCTGGCTCGTCGAGATGAACGTGTGGATGCGCCAGCGCTCGGCGCCCTTGAGGGCCTCGGCCGCGCGCTCGATGTCGCCGGTGGTCACGCGGGCGAGCGCCGCGATCACGGGCCCGCGCACGCTCGTCGCGATCTCGCGAACCGCCTCGAACTCGCCCTCGCTCGAGATGGGAAAGCCCGCCTCCAGCACGTCGACGCGGAGACGGGCGAGCTGCTCCGCGATCTCGACCTTCTCGGCCTTCGTGAGGGCGATGCCGGGGGCCTGCTCGCCGTCGCGGAGCGTCGTATCGAAGATGCGTACTACGTCGTCAGGCATCGGGAGCCACCTTCTTCTCGGATTCCAGCCAGGGCATCATCCTTCGTAGCTCGCGCCCCACCTGCTCGATGCGCGAGGCGCGCTCCTCCCGCCGCAGGGCAAGGAAGTGGGGGAAGCCGGCCTCGGCCTCCCCGATCCACTCCTTCGCGAAGGCACCGCTCTGGATCTCCGACAGGACCTGCCGCATCCGCTCGCGCACGCCCTCGTCGATCACGCGCGGCCCGCTCTGGTAGTCGCCCCACTCGGCGGTGTCGGAGACCGAGTACCGCATCCACGACAGCCCGCCCTCGTAGATGAGGTCGATGATGAGCTTCATCTCGTGCAGGCACTCGAAGTAGGCGATCTCGGGCTGGTACCCGGCCTCGACGAGCGTGTCGAACCCGCTCTTCACGAGCTCGGAGATCCCGCCGCAGAGCACGGTCTGCTCGCCGAAGAGGTCGGTCTCGGTCTCCTCCCGAAACGTCGTCTGGATGATCCCGGCCCGAGCGGCCCCGATCCCGGCGCCGTAGGCGAGGGCGCGCGCGAGCGCCCGGCCGGTCGCGTCCTGCTGGACGGCGACGAGCGCCGGCGTGCCGATCCCCTGCTCGAACGTCCGGCGCACGAGGTGCCCGGGGCCCTTGGGCGCGATCATCGTGACGTCGACGCCCTCGGGCGGCACGACCGTGCCGAAGTGGATGCTGAACCCGTGCGCGAACATCAGCATGTCGCCGGGCTTCAGGTTCGGCGCCACATCGGCCGCGTAGACGGCAGCGTGGGCGGTGTCGGGCAGCAGCACCATGACCACGTCGCCCTCGGCCGCCGCCTCGGCGGTCGGCAGGACCCGCAGGCCGGCCGACGCGGCTGCCTCCCACGACCTCGAGCCCTCGCGCAGACCGACCCGGACGTCGTGCCCCGAGTCCTTCAGATTGAGCGCGTGCGCGTGGCCCTGGCTCCCGAACCCGAGGATCGCGATCCGCTGGCCCTCCAGCGCGGAGCGGTCCACGTCGCTCTCGCGGTAGATCGTCGCCATCCG
>JAJPHY010000132.1 GCA_021325015.1 Actinomycetota bacterium
CTCGCGCGAGACCTCGAACTGCCCGGAGTGGATGCCGGTGCCGAGCCGCGAGCCCAGCGCCCCGAAGATGTTGCCGCGCATGCCGATGGCGGCGGGGATGAGGACGATGAGACCCGGCAGGCGCTGGAGCGAGTCGGTCATGAAGCCGAGCGCCAGCCCGGCGAGGAGGTCGCCTCCCGAGCTGAGGAAGAGCGCGACGAAGCCCTGGCGGAGCGTGCGTTGCTCAGCCCGCCAGTAGGCCCACAGGCGCCGGGCACGACGTGGGAACGCCATAACGGAACAGCCATCGCTCTCATCTCGCTGGGCGGTTCGACCCCGGGGGCCCCCGGAGCCCGGGGAAGTATGCCCCCCAGGCAGGCCGGGGAACAACCCGAGCTCATACCCAGTCGCGCGTGAGCACCAGCCAGAACGCGAGCCCCGCGTAGGGCCCGTAGCGGCGGAAGCGCCGGAGGATCGACCGGTCGGGTACCGAGCGCCGTCCGACGAGCTTCGCGTACGTCGGCCTGGTCCAGGAGTCGAGGATCAGTCGCGAGTAGCGACCGAGAGTCATCATGATGTGCGCCGCCGCGTAGGGCCCCACCCCGGGGAGCGCCAGGAGGGTGGCGGCGAGCTCCTCGTCGGGAAGCTGCTCGGGGCTCGCGCTCCCGAGGGCCTCGAGGTCGAGCTCGCCCTCGGCCACCGCGCGGGCGATCGCGATGAGGTACGGGCCCCGGTATCCCGCCCGGGCCACGTCCCGAAAGAAGTCCTCGCCGGCGGCGGCCACCGCGCGGGCGGTGGGGAACGCTCGCCCCGCCGGTCCGGCCTCCGGCGCTCCCGGGGCGGGGTCCCCGAGGTGCTCGACCAGCGCGCCGACCATCCGCTCGGTCGCCGACCAGGCGCAGTTCGTGGTGCAGATCGTCTTGACCACGTCCTCGAACACGGTGGGGCTCCGCACCATGCGACCGGCCCCCTCCGTCGCCCACGCGAGGTCCGGGTCGCTTGCGGCCAGGGCGTAGAAGCCGGTGAGGTCGGCGTCCAGGCGCAGGACGTGTCGGACGGTGACGAGGAGCCGCTCGCGCTGCCCGGCGGGGAGCGCCGGGCCGGGCACGGTGACGATCGCGCGAGCGCTGCCCGCGTCCCGGATCCGCACGGTGCGGGGGCTCGCGGGAGCGAGCGGCAGCGTCACCTCGAGGGCGCGCTCCTCGGGCAGCACCCGCATCGGCGGCACGTCGACGAACCCGTGGGAGTTGAGGGTGCGCCAAAGGTCGACCGGCTCGCCGCCCGCCCCGACGAGCGGGAGCTCAAGCGTCGTCGGCATGCCCCACCCGCCGGCGAGCCCGCCAGGCCCTGACCTTGTTGCGGTTGCCGCACTCCTGCATCGAGCACCAACGACCCGAGCGGTTCCTCGAGCGGTCGTAGAACACCGCCACGCAGGACTCGTCCCCGCAGACCTTGAGCCGGTTCCAAGAGCCGTCGATCTCGGCGAGGAACCAGATGGCGAGGATCCGCCCGAGGGCGCCGAGCACCCCGGTCGCCCGTGCCGCGAGCGCGGGCGGCCCCGCCCCTCCGAGACGAAGCTCCAGGCCCGCCGCGCGAGCGGCCGCCTCGATGACCTCGACGTCCTCGCGACCAAGCGAGCCACCGGGCCCGGTCTCGACCCGCCGGTGGAGCGCCTGGTGAACGGCGAGGGCGACGTCCAGGTCCTCCGGAGTCGGCCTGTCGGTGGGCGCGAGGAGCCCCCGCTCCACCAGGAACGCGCGAACACTCTCGGGGGAGGGTGGCAGGCTGCGCTCGTGGCCCCGCACGTGGTCGTGAACGGACAGGAACGCGCGCACGAGCTCGAGGTCTCCGGGCGCGGGGGGCGTCCGGTCCACGTCCCGGGCCCGCTCCTCGACGTCCATGTCACATCGCTCCCGTCTCGTTCGTTGTTCCGTCGGGTCCGCCCGAGACCTCAGGATACACCATCGTTCACCATTGACAGGTTACAACACCGACGTTAAGCTAGATGCTGGTTACAGAACGGAGGAGACGGCCGATGAGGATGACCCCCACCTTCAGCCGGGAGCTCGCGCGGATGCGAAGCCAGGAGCTCGCGGCCCGCGCGGCCGGGCAGGCCCGCGCCCGGAGGAGCGGGCGCGTGCGCCCGTCCCCGGGCCGACTGCGCGCCGCCCTCGGCGGGAGGCTGGTGCTCTTGGGCGCTCGACTGCTCGGAGATCCCGAGCGCGAAGGGGTGTGATGGACGTGCTCGGCGACGTGGCGACGATCGCGCTGCTCGTGGTGCTGTGGGTGGCGGCCGTGTGGCTCGGGGTGGATTCCCGCGACGGCAACGACTGGCGGCGGGGACGTCCCTGACGGCCGACCGAGGTCGGTGGTCCGCTACGATCGGACGGTGATCGAGTTCACGGAGTGGGCGAGGGAGATCCTCGCTCGCACCCACGAGGCGGCTCGGCGGTTCAACCCGCGGGCGACCGTGCGCCTCGGCCGCTCTGGATCCGGGGTCGAGTTCGCGCTCACCGACGAGCCCCGCGAGACCGATCGGCTGATCCGGGGGGAGGGCTTCGAGCTGCTGGTGGAGGAGGGCCTCGAGGGCGTGGTGGACGTCGTGGAGCCGCACGACCGGCTGATCCTGCGCCCGCCGGGCCAGGCCGAGCGGAGCGGTCGTCCCCTGCCGTGAACGCCGGGGACCTCGGCCGCCGTCTGCGCCGGGAGCGGGACCGTCTGCGCGCCGAGCTGGCCGGGCTCACGGCGCCGCCCAGCGACCCGCTCGCGGCCGTGTCCTTCGGCAAACGGGTCGGGGAGGGAACCACCCAGGCGGTCGAGCGCATCGCGCAGGTGTCGGCGGCTCGGAGCGTGGACGCCAAGCTCCGCGAGGTCGAGCGCGCGCTCGCCAAGGTCGGCGAGGGGACCCACGGCACCTGCGACGTCTGCGGAGGCCCGATCGGCTCCGAGCGCCTCGAGGCGTTCCCGTGGTCGACCCGCTGCGTGGCCTGCGCCGCGAGGCGCTAGTCCGTTACAGACTAGTACCTCTCCACGTAATTACAGTGACGTAAGTTCCCGACCGGATGTGCTTCAGTTGCGTATCCGAGGCGGGCATGCTTGTCTCCTGAAAGGAGGCTGCATGCCGCGTAGAAGCCCGTACGAGATCGAACTGTCCGACGAAGAGCGGGCCGAGCTGGAGCGAAGGGCCAGGAAGTATTCGTCACCGTATCGAGACGTGGTCCGGGCCAGGATCGTGCTGATGGCCGCGCGGGGCATCGACAACGAGGAGATCGCGGCGCGCCTGGACACCCCCAGACAGGTGGTGTCGAAGTGGCGGAAGCGGTTCTTCGAGCAGCGCCTCCCGGGCCTCGAGGAGCTCCCCCGGGGAGGGCGCCACCCGGTTTTCCCCCCCGGACGTGGTGGTCGGAGTCAAGGCGCTCGCCTGTGAGCTTCCGGCCACCCTCGGGGTTCCCCTCGCCCGGTGGCACTGCCCCGACCTGGCCCGCCGGGCCGTGGAGCAGGGGCTCGTGGCGTCGATCTCCGACACCACGATCTGGCGGTGGCTCTCGGTCGACGCCATCAAGCCGTGGCGGGTGCGGTCGTGGATCTTCCCCCGGGACCCCGAGTTCGCCCCAAAGGCCGGCAGGGTGCTCGACCTGTACCACCGCCGGTGGGAGGGCAGGGCCCTTTCCAAACGGGACTACGTGCTCTCCGCCGACGAGAAGACCCAGCTCCAGGTGCTCACCCGATGTCACCCGAGCGCCCCCGCGGCCCCCGGCCGCCCGCCCCGGGCGGAGCATGAGTACCACCGAGGGGGCACCATGGCCTACCTGGCGGCCTGGGACGTCCACCGGGCCAAGCTGTTCGGCCGGATCGAGCCCGCCGTGGGCAAGGACCCCTTCGACCGGCTCATCGACCAGGTCATGACCACCCAGCCCTACGCCTCGGCTCGCCGGGTGTTCTTCGTGGTGGACAACGGGACCTCCCATCGGGGCGAGCGCTCTATCGAGCGGACCCGCCGTCGGTGGCCCACCGCGCACCTGGTCCACCTCCCCCTGCACGCCTCCTGGCTCAACCAGGTCGAGATCTACTTCTCGGTGCTCCAGCGCAAGGTCCTGACCCCGACCGACGTCGCGAGCCCGGAGGAGCTCGCCGCCCGGATCCTCGCGTTCCAGGATCACTACGAACAGATCGCTCACCCCTTCGAGTGGAGGTTCACCCGCGCCGACCTCGATCGCATGCTCTCCAAGGCCTCCTCAGCCGCCGCTTGTGCAGGCGTCGCCTGATACGTCACCGAAATTCCGTGCCGCAGCACTAGTCACGGGGTTCACGCACGTTCGCCGGCGTGATAGGCCCTGAGCTCGGGGACCAGCGCGGCGAGCAGGCCGATCCCGGCGATGCAGAGCAGCCCGCCGGACACCACTGAGATCATGGGCGTGAAGGCCGCCGCCACCAGGCCCGACTCGAGGTCGCCCAGGCGCGGGCCTCCGGTCACGACCAGGATGTGGATCCCGGAGAGCCGCCCACGCAGCGAGTCGGGGACCGAGAGCTGAAGGATCGTGCTCCGGAACACCGCCGAGATCACGTCGGCGGCTCCGGCGAAGGCGAGGAAGCCGAGCGCGAGCCACAGGTGATCCCCGACCGCCCCGAACGCCGCGATCCCGGCGCCCCAGAGCGCGACCGCCCAGACCACGGCCCTGCCCTGGTGGCGCACCCGGCCAACCCACCCGGAGGCGAGCGCGCCGACGAGCGCTCCGACCGCGGGCGCGGAGAATAGAAGTCCCACGACGGTGTCCCCGCCGTGGAACTGCGCGCCCGCGAGGAACGGGAACAGCGCGCGCGGCATGCCGAAGATCATCGCGATGATGTCGGCGACGAACGTCGACTGCAGGACCCGCCGGCCCCTCAGGTAGGCGAAGCCCTCGCGGACGGCCGCCCACCCCGTGGCCGCCCCCTCCGCGCGTTCGGGCGGCATCGGTCGGATCAGGACGGCCGCACCGAGCATCGCGAGGTAGGTCACGAGGTCGATGCCGTAGGCGACGGGCAGGCCGAACCGCTCGATCACGATGCCGGCGAGCGCCGGACCCACGAGCGCGGTCCCGTTCCAGATCACCTGGTTGAGGGCCAGCGCGGCGGGCAGGAGCCCCGCCCCGACCAGGCGCGGGGTCATCGCGGATCTCGTGGGGCCGTCGATCGCCGAGAACCCCGCGAGCGCTGCCACGGCGGCGTAGATCAGCCACACGGGCGGGCGCCCGATCAGGGCTCCGAGGAGGAGGGCGCCCGAGGCGGCCATGAACCCGACCTGAGCGGCGATCAGCAGCGTGCGCCGGTCGTGGGCGTCCAGGAGCGAGCCGCCCCCGAGCGTGCCCGCGACCAGCCCCGCCAGGCCGACCAGCCCGATCACGCCCACGGCCGCGGCCGATCCGGTCAGCCGCTTGACCTGGATGAAGGTCGCGACCAGCGTGAACTGGTACCCGAACTCGGAGACCAGCAGCCCGCTCCAGATCAGACGGTAGTCGCGGGAGGATCGGAGCGGCTGGACGTCCACGGCGAGCGCCCGGAGCGCTCCGCCCAGGCGCGACGCCCGATGGAGCGCGCCGTCCGATCCCCGCTCGCTCGACCCCATGCGGGGGAAAGTAGCAGGGGATGGAGCCGCGGCTCGGAGCTGAGGTAGGGCTCAGCCCGTGGCGGTCGCGATCGCCAACTCCAGGACCTCCAGGCCCTCGTCCAGGAGTCCCTCGTCGATCGTGAGCGGGGGCAGCAGCCGGATCACGTTGTCGTAGGTGCCGGCCTTCAGGACCACGACGCCGTTTCGGAGGGCCTCCTGCACGATCCGGGTGCCGGTCGCGGGATCGAGGGGCTCCTTCGTGCCGCGGTCGGCGACGAGCTCGATCGCCGTCATCATCCCCCGCCCGCGGACGTCCCCGATCACCTCGTGACGGCGCTGCATCTCGCGGAGCCGCTCGAGCAGGTGCGCCCCGAGGGTCCGCGAGCGCTCGAGCAGCCCCTCGGACTCGATCTGGTCGAGCACGGCCAGGGCGGCGGCGGCCGCCACCGGGTTGCCGCCGTAGGTCCCCCCGAGCCCGCCGGGGTGGACGGCGTCCATCAGCTCGGCGCGCCCGGTGACGGCGGAGATCGGAAGGCCGCCGCCGAGCGACTTCGCGCTCGTCACGATGTCGGGCACCACCCCCTCGTCCTCGATCGCGAACCACCGGCCGGCCCGTCCCATGCCGCTTTGGATCTCGTCGGCGATGAACACGATCCCGTGCTCGGCGCAGTAATCGGCGATCCCCTTGACGAACTCCGGCGCGGGGACGATGAACCCGCCCTCGCCCTGGATGGGCTCGAGGATCACGCAGGCGATGTTCTCCTCCCCGATGTGCTTGTGCATCTCATCGATCGCGTACGCCAGGCAGGACTCGGCGCAGGTCTGCTCGGTGCCGCCGGTCGGGCACCGGTACGGGTAGGCGAAGGGGAGCCGGTAGACCTCCGGCGCGAACGGCCCGAAGCCCTGCTTGTAGGGCATCACCTTCGCGGTCAGCGACATCGCGAGCAGCGTGCGCCCGTGGAACGCGTGGTCGAACGTCACGACGCCGGTCCGCTTCGTCGCGTACCGCGCGATCTTGATGGCGTTCTCGACCGCCTCGGCGCCGGAGTTCGCGAACATCGTCCGCTTGGGGAAGGCGCCCGGCGCGAGGGCGTTCAGCCGCTCGGCCAGGGCGATGTAGGGCTCGTTCGCGGTCACGTGGAAGCACGTGTGGGTGTCGAGCTCGAGCTGACGCCGCGCAGCGGATACCACGGCCGGCGAGGTGTGACCGACGTTCAGCACGGCGATGCCGGTCGCGAAGTCGATCAGACGGTTGCCGTCGACGTCCTCGATGATCGCCCCGGAGGCCCGGGCGGTGACGATGGGGTGGATGTTCGCCACGCCCTGCGGGACGGCGGCCGCGCGACGCGCGAACCACTCGCGGGAGCGAGGGCCCGGGATCTCGGTCACGACCTTGCGCTCCTGCGGGATGTCCACGATCGGTCCCTCCTCCCACGTCCTGTCTCGACCCGCGTTGCTCCGGGTCCGCGCCGCCCGTGCCCGGACGCCGGTCCGAGTCTCGCGGAGCGGGCGCCGGGCTGTCAGGCCGTCGCGCGACCAAGCCCTCGAGCGCCGTTTGTACGCTCCGTCCAGTGTGCCACCAACCGTCCCCGAAAGGCGGGCCGGTTTGTACCACCCGTACAATGCGGGGCGTGCCGCTCACCGTCAGGGACATCCTCGCCATGCCCGCCCTCGGGCTGCGGCTGATCGCGGGCGAGCGGAACCTCGACCGGCCGGTGCGGTGGGTCCACGCGAGCGAGCTCGAGGACCCGACTCCGTGGCTCAAGGGGGGAGAGCTCCTGCTCACCACGGGGGCGGGCGCGGGCGACACGGCCGCCCGCCAGCGAGCGTACGTGACCCGGCTCTCGGAGGCCGGGCTCGCGGGGCTGGGGTTCGGACTCGGGTTCGGACACGGGCGCGTGCCGCGGGCGCTTGCGGGGGCCGCGGAGCGGTTGGGGTTCCCGGTGTTCGAGGTCCCGTACCCGGTCCCGTTCATCGCGATCACCGAGGCGGTGTTCACGCGGCTCCTCGCCGAGCAGTACGAGGTGCTCCAGCGAGCGGTGGAGACCGAACAGGTGCTCACCCGCGCGGCGATGGACGGGCAGGGCGTCGAGGGCATCGCGTCTGCGCTCGCGGCCGGCATCGGCGGCTGGGCGCTCGTCCTGGACCTGCACGGGATGCCGCTCGCGGCCACCTCGGGCGCGGCGAGGCAGCGCGCCGAGCGCGTCTGGGAGGAGCTTCGTGAGCGGCGGCCAGGGGGAACCGGCTTCAGCCTCACGCTCGTCGACCGCGGCCACCACGTGTGGCTCCAGCCGGTCGGGGCCCGCGGCCGGGTCGAGGCGTTCCTGGCCGTCGGCAAGCCCGGGTCGCTCGGTCAGTTCGACCGGATCGTCGCCGCCCACGCGCTGTCGCTGCTGGCGATCGAGCTGGCCAAGGCCCGCGCCGTCGCCGAGGCGGAGCGCCGGCTCCAGGGCGACTTCTTCGACGCGCTCGCGGCGGGATCGCTCCCGGGCTCGGAGATCTCGAAGGGGCTGGGGAGGTTCGGCTTCCGCCGGGACGCCGAGGTGACGGTCCTCGCGATCGAGGGGGCCGACCCCTCCGAGCTCGCCTACGCGGCCGAGGACCACCTGTCCCGCTCGGGGGGCGGCTACCTGATCTCCCGCAACGGATCGGGCGTGCACGTGCTGGTCGAGGCCGGAGGGGACCGCGACGTCGAAGACCTGCGGACGGCGCTTTCCGGACGCCTCGGGCGGGAGCTGCGGCTGGGTGTGGGGAGTGCGGTTCCTCCGACGGAGGTCGGGCGGAGCCTTCGCGAGGCCCGCTACGCCCTGCGGGTGTGCGGACTGGAAGGATGGAGCATTGCCGGGTTCGAGCACCTCGGGACGTATCGCCTGCTGCTGTCGATGTCCGAGCCCGACGCGCTGCGCGCCTTCTCGGACTCGCTCCTCGGACCCCTCGACGCTTACGACCGGGACCACGGCGGCGAGCTGCAGCCCTCCCTCCGCGCGTTCCTGCAGCACAACGCCCGCTGGGAGACCGCGGCCGCCGAGCTGTTCGTCCACCGGCACACGCTGCGTTACCGCATGCGCAAGGTGGAGGAGCTCACCGGACGGGACCTGTCCTCGTCGTTCGACCGGATGGAGTTCTGGCTCGCGCTTCGGGCCCGCGAGCTGCTCGCCGATCCGGACGCCTGAGGCGGCCAGGACCCGCACGCGCCTCCGGGTCGGCGTTCCGGCCCCGGCCGGCCGCGTTGTCCCCTCCGTACAGGCCCCGCGTCTGGGGCGGCCGGAACGTCGAGTGGCCCCGTTCCGCGCCCTCCGGGCATACTTGTGTCCTCCGGGACGTCGCCCCGGATCGGTCGGGTACGAAGGGGGAGAACGATGGCCACCACGACCAAGACGTGGAAGCTGTTCATCGGGGGAGCGTGGGTCGAGTCGAGCACGGGGGAGACCGAGCCCGACATCAACCCCGCGACCGGGGAGCCGGTGGCGGAGGTGGCCGTGGCCACCCGGGAGGACGCCGACCGGGCCGTCGAAGCCGCCCAGAAGGCCTACGACGAGGTCTGGTTCGACACCCCGCCGAAGGAGCGCTCGGCCATGATGCTCAAGCTGGCCGACGCCATGGAGGCCGACGCGGAGAACCTCGCCGTGCTCGAGTCAGAGGACGTCGGCAAGCCAATCGCGGTCTCGCGCGCCGACATCCCGTTCATCATCGACAACCTGCGGTTCTTCGCCGGGGCCGCTCGGGTGCAGGAGGGCAAGTCGGCCGGCGAGTACGAGCGCGGATACACCAGCATCATCCGCCGCGAGCCGCTCGGCGTGACGGCGGGCATCTGCCCGTGGAACTACCCGCTGATGATGGCGATCTGGAAGATCGGGCCGGCCCTCGCGGCCGGCAACACCTCGATCATCAAGCCGGCCGAGATCACCCCGAGGACGGCCCTCCGGCTCGCCGAGCTCTCCCAGGACATCCTCCCGCCGGGTGTGATCAACGTGGTCACCGGCAAGGGGTCGGTGGTCGGCGACCAGCTCACGCGGCACCCGCTCGTCCGGCTGGTCTCGGTGACGGGAGACACGTCCACCGGCAAGGTCATCGCGGCGGCCTGCGCCGAGACCGTGAAGCGCGCGCACCTCGAGCTCGGCGGCAAGGCCCCGGTGGTCGTGTTCGACGACGCCGACGTCGGCAAGCTCGTCGAGACCCTGAGGTTCGCCGGGTACACGAACTCGGGTCAGGACTGCACGGCGTCCTGCCGCGTGATCGCCGGCCCGCGGATCTACGACGACCTGCTCTCCGAGCTCGTGCCGGCGGTCGAGTCGATCAAGGTCGGCGACCTGATGGACGAGTCGGTCGAGATGGGGCCGCTCGTCTCGGACCGGCAGCGAGACAGCGTCAAGGGGTTCGTCGACCGCGCCCAGGGGTACGGGGCGAAGGTGCTGACCGGCGGCGACGTCATCGAGCGACCCGGCTTCTACTACAAGCCCACGGTGGTGACCGACGTCGACCAGAAGTCCGAGATCGTCCAGCAGGAGGTGTTCGGCCCGGTCGTCACGGTGCAGCGGTTCACCGACGAGGACGAGGCCGTGCGGTGGGCGAACGACGTCGTGTACGGGCTGGCGTCCTCGGTCTGGACGAAGGACACCGGCCGGGCCATGCGGGTCGCCCGCCGGCTGCAGTTCGGCGCCGTGTGGGTGAACACGCACTTCATGATCACGGCGGAGATGCCCCACGGCGGCTACAAGCAGAGCGGCTACGGCAAGGACATGTCGATGTACTCGCTCGAGGACTACACGCAGATCAAGCACGTGATGGTGTCGCTCGACTAGCGACCCGTGGGGAGCGGATCGCCCGCGAAAGGAGATGTTGGACGTGAGCACGAGACCGTTCTTCGTGAACGGCGAATGGCGGACCGGCGATGGGACGTTCGCGGTCACGAGCCCCTTCGACGGCTCGATCGTCGCCGAGATCGGGGTGCCGACGCAGGCCGACGTGGAGGAGGCCACGACGGCGGCCACCCGGACCTTCGAGCTGTCGAGGCGGCTGCCGCTGCACGCTCGAGCCGACGCCCTCGACCACATCTCGCGGCGTCTCGCGGAGACGGTGGACGAGAACGCCGGCCTGATCGCCCGCGAGGGCGGCAAGCCGATCAAGTGGGCGCGGATCGAGGCGACCCGAGCGATCTCGACCTTCCGGTGGGCCTCCGAGGTGCTGCGCGCCGGCGACGACGAGCTCATGCGCCTCGACACCGAGGCCTCGCTCGGATCGCGCGTCGGCCTGCTTCGCCGGTTCCCCTACGGGCCGGTGCTCGGCATCACGCCGTTCAATTTCCCGCTGAACCTGGTCGCCCACAAGGTGGCCCCCGCGCTGGCGGTCGGAGCGCCGATCGTCGTGAAGCCGGCGCGCGCCACGCCTATTGGGGCCCTCCGCCTGGCCGAGCTGTTCGCCGAGACCGACCTGCCGAAGGCCATGGTCCAGGTGCTCCCGGTCTCCTCGAGCGTGGCCGATCAGATGGCGCGGGACCCCCGGTTCAAGAAGATCTCGTTCACCGGCTCGAGCGAGGTCGGCTGGTACCTGAAGGGGCTCGATCCGCGCAAACGGATCACGCTCGAGCTCGGCGGCAACGCCGGCGTCATCGTGCACTCGGACGCGGACCTGGACCACGCCGCCGCCCGCGTGGCCGTTGGCGGCTACTACCAGGCCGGGCAGAGCTGCATCAGCGTGCAGCGGGTCCTGGTCCAGTCCGAGGTGTTCGAGGACTTCGCGGCGCGCCTGGTCAAGCAGGTGGAGAGCCTGAAGTACGGCGACCCGATGGACCCCACCGTCGATGTCGGCCCGGTGATCGACGCGGGCTCGCTCGACCGAATCGACGAGTGGGTCAAGGAGGCGGTGTCCGAGGGTGCGGAGGTCCTGACCGGCGGGCGGCGTGAGGATCCCTTCTACGTCCCGACGGTGCTCTCCCGGGTGAGCCCCGAGATGAAGGTCTGCAAGGAGGAGATCTTCGGGCCCGTCGTGACGATCTCGCCCTACCAGACCTTCGAGGAGGCCCTGGCGGAGGTGAACAACTCGCGCTACGGGCTCCAGGCGGGCGTGTTCACGAACGACATCAACCGCGCGTTCGAGGCGCACCGCACGCTCGAGGTCGGCGGGGTGATCGTGAACGACGTCTCGGCCTTCCGGGCCGACCAGATGCCGTACGGTGGCTCCAAGGACAGCGGGTTCGGGCGCGAGGGGCTCCGGTTCGCGATGGAGGAGATGACCGAGCCCCGGATCATGGTCCTGTCGAACGTCCCGCTGTAGGCGGCGGACCCGGGTGACCGCGGCGGACGGATCGCCGCTCAGGTTCCTGGGATCGAGGCAGGTCCCGGCCGCGGATGCTCCGGCAGGACAAGCGGCGGGACGGGCGCCTGCGAGAAGTCGAAGTCGTTCAGGAGGTTGCCGAGGATCGGCGCATCCTCACGGACGTACGGACGGGAGTCGGGTCGCCCGTCGGTGCTCGGATCCAGGCGCTGTCCGCCGAGGAACAGGTCCTCGATCAGCTTGAGGTACGCGTCGAACGAAAGGGTCTGGTGATCGATGTACCCGGCCCTCACCCACGGGCTGATCACGAGCGCGGGAACCCGCAGCCCGTAGCCGTTCCGGTCGACCTTTGGGGGCACGATGTGGTCGAAGAAGCCTCCCCAGTCATCCCAGGCGAGAAAGATCGCGGAGGTTGACCAAGCGGGGCCGCGCATGACGGCGTTCACCAGGCTCGTCACATAGGCCTGACCGTCCGTCACGGAGTTCTGCGGATGCTCGCTCACGCCTGCCGAGGGGGCAATCCACGAGACGGCTGGCAGGGTGCCATCGCGGGCAGCTCGGTAGAAGTCGTTGACGGGAACGATGTTGCCGAGCTCCCCGTCCTTCGCAACGGTCTCGAAGTTCGGCAAGGGGTTCCAGATCGTGGGAGTCCCCAAGCGCCCGGAGGGCCCCAGGGCGCACGAGATCGGATCCGGCTTGCACGTCCGCTGGCTCCTGTCGCCGACGTAGTAACGCCAGCTCACTCCCTGCCTGTGGAGCAGGTACGTGATGTCCGTCCAGGAAAACGGCGCGGTCGGAGGGCGACCGCCCTTCTCGTTCCCGGGTCGGTCGAGATCGGACCGGCAGCTCATGGGATCGTCGCTGGTGCAGTTCGCCGACCAGGCCGAGACCATGAACAGGTGAGAGGGAAGGCTCCAGGAGAACGCCGACTCGAACATGTGATCCTGGAGGACGAAGTGCTCCGCGTACGCCCAGTAGTTCGGGATCTCACGCGCGTCATGCCACCCCATCACGTCGGGGATCCCTCTCGTGCCGACAGGACCCGCGCCGCCGCACTGGGGGTCGAACGGGAACCGGCTGCAGAACTTCCCGAAGTTGTCGCGAACGCTCCGGATGAACCCGTCCATCCTCCCTCCGTTCACGTCGGTCGCTGCGTCCTCCTCGCTGTGCGGACCGCCGGCATTCGTCACGTTCGGATCGTGGAAGGGCCGCACGCACCGGTGAAGCATCGGGTCGGGAACGCAGACCGTCGGCACGCCGTTCTGCATCGGGATGCCATCCGCGCCGGGGTACGTGCCGAAATAGTGATCGAACGACCGGTTCTCCTGCATGATGAAGATCAGGTGCTCGAGCTTGCCTCGCGCCTGCTCGAGGTGGCCGTCTGCCCCACAAGCGCCCAGGACCAGGGTCAGCGCCGACAGGACCGCGATCCGCCGGACCCTTCGCGGCATTGCGCCCGTCCCTCTCCAATTGCCGATCCGCTCCATCTGCAATCCCTCGGCACGCTAGCACGCCGGCGATGACCTACGCCGCTACAGATCGCGAAGGATCTGCATGGCTGGTCTTCGCGTGGCGGCGACCGTGCCGGCGCCGGCCGCGAGCACGGCGACGACGGTGCACGACCCGACCGCGCCGAGATACGTCCAGGGAACGAACAGATGGCCCGGCGGCGGGTCGAAGACGCCGGTGAGGATCTTGACGATCGTGAAGGCCACGAGCCACCCGGTCGCGGCTCCAAAGGTCAGGCCCCCGACAGTGACGTAGGCGGCCTCGCTCCAGACGAACGCGGCGAGCTGCCGCCTGCGGGCCCCGAGCGCCGAGGCGATCGCGAAGGTGCGCCGTCGCTCGGACAGCCCGAGCGC
>JAJPHY010000083.1 GCA_021325015.1 Actinomycetota bacterium
GGGTCGAGGACCAGGAGCCCGCTTGGTCTCCGACCGGCGAGTGGGTCGTCTTCGCGCGAGGAAGGGACTTTGGAGGCGATCTCTACGCCATACACCCCGATGGAACGGACCTGGAACCGCTGACGTCAGGACCGGAGTTGGACGAAGGCCCGGTCTGGACGGCGAATGGAGCCAGCTAGCCTCGGCACCGAGCGTCGAGCCACGACCCCCTGTTGCTGAGGGCGCCGGAGATGGGGAGGGCGACCGAGATCGCATCTCCGTCGGGGACGCCGAGTGCGCTGGCAGGTGGGCCTCGCAGGGCAGCTCGATCGGGTCGTTCCTCCACGACGTCGGGGGGCGCTCATCTGGACTCCACTGAGCGGCCCGTGCCGACCGGCTGACATCAGCGGTCCGTCGCGGCGGGATTCTGTACGCCCGCGTTCGCTACACTTCGCGGCGCCTCGCGAGCGAGCGGTCGAGCTCTGCGTACTCGTCGTAGCCGATGAGCTCGTAGAGCTCCTCGCGCGTCGTCATCCGGTCCAGCCAGTCCGACTGCGTGCCGTCTCGCAGGAGCTCCTCGTAGAAGGCGCCGGTGGCCCGCGCGGCCACCCGCGCCGCCGAAACCGGGAAGATCACGATCCGGTACCCGAGCTCGAACAGGCGCTGGGCCGGCAGCATCGGGCCCTTGCCGAACTCGGTCATGTTGGCGAGCAGCGGTCCCGGCACGGCCCTCGCGTAGTCGGCGAACTCCTCCTCGGTCTCGAGTGCCTCGGGGAAGATCACGTCGGCCCCGGCTTCCCGGTACGCGAGCCCTCGACGCACGGCCTCGTCGAACCCGTGGGTGGCCCGCGCGTCGGTCCGGGCGATCACCACGAGGTGCTCGCGCGCGCTCGCGGCCGCCGCGACCTTCTCGGCGAACGCCTCTGCGCTCGTGACCCGCTTGCCGTCGAGATGCCCGCACCGCTTGGGATCCTCTTGGTCCTCGATCTGGATCGCCGCCGAGCGCGCTCCCTCGAACTCGCGGACGGCGCGCATCACGTTCAGCGGCCCGCCGAATCCCGTGTCGGCGTCGACGATCAGCGGGATTCGCGTGACGCGGACGATCTGCCGCGCGGTGCGCTGGATCTCGTCGAGCGTGAACAGGCCGACGTCCGGGAGCCCCATCGAGGCGGAGAACGCCGCGCCCGAGAGATAGATCGCTCGAGCGCCGGCCCGCCGGGCGAGCAGCGCGGTGAGCCCGTTGAACACGCCGGGCGCGAGGATCGTCTCTCCGGCCTCGAGCATGGCGCGGAAGCGCTTGGCCGGGTGCTCGTTCGGGTCGGGGGTGAGCCAGGTCACCTCGGGTGGCCTCCGGCGCGAGCGCTCACGGGCGGACCGCCAGCGCCTGCATGAGCTGCTCCAGGTTCCCCTCGCGTTCGAGGTCCCACACGAGGTGCTGAACCCAGGCCGTCTGCTCGTGATCCCAGCGCTCTTCGACGTTCGCCCGGTACTTGGCCACCAGCTCCTCGTCGGTCATCGGGTTCCTCGCGTGCCCGCGAGGGTACCGCACCTCGCGCACGCGCTTGTCGCCCGTGACGGTCGTCACCGTGACGCGGTTCGGGATCCCCTCCGGGTAGCCCGCGGTCAGCTCGAGGTCCTCCTTCACGCTCACGCGGCCCCGCAGGAGATCGAGCGTCCGCGGGTCGCGGATCCGTTCGGGGTCGAAGGTGTGGCGCGTGATCTCGCCATCGAGCAGCGCCGCGACCACGATGTACTGGAGCGAGTGATCGGCGGTCTCGCGGGTCTTCGGGTCCCACTTCTCGGGGTCCTTGGCGATGATCTGGTAGGCGGCGTCGAACGTCTCGATCTCGATCGACTTCAGCAGATCCGGGTCGCCGCAGACCTCCGCCGGCATCTGGAGCGCGGCATCGACGGCGCTCTGGGCGTGGTACTCGACCGGCCAGTACTTGACGTGGGTGTCGAGGATGCGGGTCGGCGGGAGGCGGCCCTCGAGCCGCCACAGGACCTCGGGGTCGGGGGACTGTCCCTCGAGGAGGTGGCGCACGAACCCCATCGGGCCCTCGAAGGGCTCGTCCGGTCCGGTCATCCCGGCCTCGGCGAGGAGCGTGGCGAACACGGCGTTGCGCGCGGCGTTGGCGGCCGCGGCCCCCTTCCACATCGAGAGCTCGCCGACGCGGGTCTGGCGCATGGCCGCGTGGGGGACGACGGTGAGGGAGATCGCGTGCTGGGCTGCCTCCTCGGGCAGGCCCAGCATCGCCGCCGCCCCGCACGCGGTCCCGATCCCGAGGTAGTTCACGTGGTCCCAGCCGCGGGCGCGCAGGCTCGCCGCGTCGCAGAGGGTCACGCTGACCTCGTAGGAGATCGCGATTCCCGTGATCAGCTCCCGCCCGGACAGGCCGCGCCACTCGGCGAGGGCC
Organism: Actinomycetota bacterium; assembly: GCA_021325015.1. Taxonomy (GTDB): domain Bacteria; phylum Actinomycetota; class UBA4738; order UBA4738; family HRBIN12; genus JAJPHY01. Next base: position 2,397 of record JAJPHY010000083.1, read on the forward strand.
GCCAGGGCCGGGATGGCGTCGGAGGGGTGGAGCGGCTCCCTGGACAGGTACGTGTCGTTGAAGTCGAGGCAGCGGACGGCCACGCCGTTGGCGAACCCGGCGACCTCGGCAGGCGCGGCGAACGAGGTGCCCCAGACGGAGGCCCCGGTCGGCGTCGCCAGGCGCTCGGCGTAGGCCCGGGCGCTCGCGGCGGCCGCCTCCTCGAAACCGGCGACCGCGACCCCGATGCTGTCGAGCACCCTCCTCTTGACCTCGTGAACGGTTTCGCGGGGGAGGTCCTGCCACGAAACCGAATGCGCGTAGCCGGCGAGGAGCCGGTTCAGGCGGTCCGACATGCGGAGCTCCTCCAGCGGTGGCGGGACCGTCGCGTGGGCCGGAGCACCCTCCCGGCCGCGGCGACGTGTTGAATCTACACTTCGGGGACCGTGCCCAGGGACGGGTCCGCCGCCGGACGCGCTGGGCGAGGTGCGGTGGAGCTGGCGCCGCTTCCAGACGGAGGGTCGCGGAAAGGAGACGAGGTGGAGGACGCGCTGGTCGGGGTCGTGATGGGATCCCGCTCGGACTGGGACACCATGCAGCACGCGGTGGACACGCTTCGCGGGCTCGGCGTGCCCACCGAGACCAGGATCCTGTCGGCCCACCGGACGCCGGACGAGCTCGGGACGTGGGCCGCGACGGCCGAGGAGCGGGGGCTGGAGGTCGTGATCGCCGCGGCGGGCGGGGCGGCCGCCCTTCCCGGCGCCGTGGCCGCGAAGACCACGCTTCCGGTGCTCGGGGTCCCGATGGAGTCGAAGCTGTCGGGGATCGACTCCCTGCTCTCGATGGTCCAGATGCCGGCCGGGGTGCCGGTGGGCACGCTCGCCGTGGGGAAGGCGGGAGCCGTCAACGCCGCTCTGCTCGCGGCGATGATCGTGGCGCGGGCGCACCCCGAGTACCGGGAGCGCCTGAGGGCCCATCGGGCGGAGCAGGCGGCCAAGGTGCTTGCCGAGCCCGACCCGTCGGCGGGCTGAGACCCGCCGGTGAGCAGGGGGCTAGACGGTGACGCCCTCGAGCGTCCCCCGCAGGCGGGTGGCCATCCCCTCGAGCAGCGCGAGCGCGATGGCCGGCTGCTCCTTCAGCAGCCGGCGGAAGGGAGCGCGCTCGATCCGTATCGTCCGAAGCGGCGTCTCGGCGACCACCGAGGCCGAGCGCGGCCGGCCGTCGAGCAACGCCAGCTCACCGAAGAAGTCGCCGGGTCCGAGCCGCCAGGTTCCCCGAGCGCTCGCGATCGTGCCCCTGAGCACTTTCGCCTCGCCCTCGACGATGACGTAGAACGCGACGCCCGGGCTGCCCGCCCGCACGATCATGCGGCCGGCCGTGTAGGAGACCTCCTCGGCGAGCTGAGCTACGGATCGGAGCTGCGAACGGGACAGGCCGGAGAAGAGGGGGACCCGGGCCAGGATCTCGACCTCGGGGTGGCGGATGGGCACGGAGGAGGTTCGGGTTCGGGCGGCCTGCGTTCGGGTGGGCATGGCCTCATTGTTGCAGACGCCGTCGAGAGGCGAGGCGCGCCGGGGCGAAGCACGCCGGGGCGAGGCGCGCCGGGGAGGACTCGAACCTCCGACCCGCTGCTTAGAAGGCAGCCGCTCTGTCCACTGAGCTACCGGCGCTCGCTGGGGCCCGCGGACCCGGAACGATGGTAGGGGACCGGCGGGGGCGCGACCAGCTTCGGCCGGCGGGCTGACGCCGGACCCCGCGAGGGTCCATCATTGGGGTCGTGATCGGCCGGATCCTCTTGGCGGGCACCGCGCTCCTGGTGGTGGCGGGATCGTTCGTCCTGTTCCGGTCCATGCGCCGATGGACGTCGACCCCGCCGTCGAGGCCCGATGCCAGGCAGGCCGAGGACCGACTCCGGCCGACGGTGGTCTCCGGCGAGCGGTAGCCGAGACCTCTTCGGATGACGAGCGAGCCGATCCGCGTCCCCGCCCGGCAGGGCCGCGCGATCCGCGTCGAGGCCGGCGGTTCGTTCCGCGTGATCGACCTCGAGGGCGGGCAGGTGGTCGACCTGTTCGCGTTCAACGCCGGCGACCTCACCGAGCACGCAAGCGCCGAGCACACCCGGGTGGCGCTCCTTCGCCTGTTCCCGCGCGCGGGGGAGAGCTTCGTGTCGAACCGACGCCGGCCGATGCTCACCCTGGTCGAGGACCGCTCGCCGGGCCGCCACGACATGCTCTGCGCAGCGTGCGATCCGGAGCGGTACGCGACCCTCGGGGTCCAGGGGTGGCACGCCTCGTGCCGCGAGAACCTCATCCGGGCCATGGCCGACCTCGGCCTCACGGGCTTCGTCGTCCCGCAGCCGATCAACCTGTTCATGAACGTCGAGGTGCGCCCCGACGGCGGGCTCGAGTATCGAACGGCCATCTCCCGGCCGGGGGACTCGGTGACGCTCCGGGCCGAGCTCGACCTCGTGGTGGTCGCCTCGGCCTGCCCGCAGGACGTCGTGGAGATCAGCCGGAACGGGCCGACCGACATCGCGCTCGAGCTCATCGGCTGATCCCGCGGACCCGACTTGCGCGAGGGGCCTCCGGTGGGGCATGATAGTACGACGTTAAGATATCCCGCCGAATCGCGACACTCGACCGTCGGCGTGGGGGGAGGCGATGGCGCTACCACCGGAGCAACGCGCGGAGCTGGGAAAGGATCTCCAGTCCTTCCTCCGCTTTCTCGAGACGTACTACCCGAACGAGATCCTGCGGGTGAAAAAGGAGGTCGACCCGATCTTCGAGGCCACGGCCACGCTGTGGCGTCTGGAAAAGGAGCACCGGTTCCCGGTCGTCATCTTCGACAACATCAAGGGCTCCGACATTCCGTGTGTGACCAACGTCCACGCGAGCTTCCCGCGCCTGGCGATGGCCCTCGGCCTCGGGATCGATGCCACGCCCCGCGACTTCATCCTCGAGTACATGGAGCGGGAAGACCACGGGATCGAGCCCGTGTTCGTCGACCGCGACTCGGCGCCGTGCAAGGAGGTCGTGCTCACCGGCGACGAGGTCGACGTCTTCAAGCTCCCCATGCTCAAGTACCACGAGCTCGACTCGGGGCAGATGGATCCGGGGTACGAGCAGCACCGCGGCCGGTACATCACGCTCGGGTACGAGATCATGAAGGATCCCGACACGGGGATCCGGAACGCCGGCATCTACCGGCTGCAGGCGAAGGGTCGCAACAAGTTTGGGATCCAGATCTCGGAGACCGCGCACGGTCACTACATCATGCAGAAGAACCTGAAGCACGGCCGTCCAACCGAGATGGCCGTGGCGATCGGTCTGCACCCCGCCGTGGAGCTGGGGTTTCTCTCGTTCACCAGCATCGACGTGGACGAGTTCGCCATGGCCGGGGCGATGCTCGGCGAGCCGCTCGAGATGGTGAAGTGCGAGACGATCGACGTGGAGGTGCCGGCCAACGCCGAGATCGTGCTCGAGTGCGAGATCCATCCAACCGAGCGCGAGCCGGAGGCGCCCTTCGGCGAGTACCCGGGAACGTACGGTCCCGAGCGCAACAACCCGGTGGTGTACGTGAAGGCCATCACCATGCGCAGGAACGCGCACTACCAGAGCTCGTTCGTCGGCCACTGGGACAACCTGCTGCTGTCCGGAGTGACGCGGAACAGCATGATCTACAAGGCCTGCCGACTGGCCTCGGGCGGGGTGCGCGCCGTCTACGTGCCACCCTCGGGTCGCTGCCGCTACCTCTGCTACGTGCAGATGGAGAAGCTCATCGAGGGCGATCCCAAGAACGCGGCCATGGCGGCGTTCGCCGCGGACCCGTTCCTGAAGTACGTGGTCGTGGTGGACGACGACGTCGACATCACGAGCGATTCGGAGGTCTGGCACGCGATCGCGCAGCGCGTGCGATTCCACCAGGACGCATTCGTCGTCACCCACGCGCGGGGCTCGCCTCTGGACCCCGCCTCCTACGATCCCGCGGGGGGATCGCACCTGGTCACGAAGGTCGGGATCGACGCGACGCGCAAGGCGGACTTCCCGCTCGAGATCTCGACGCCCGGCGTGGACCAGGTCGACCTGGACGCGCTCTTCGGAGACCTGTGGAAGCAGACGCGCAAGGACTAGCAGCGGCCGTCGCGGGCGGGGACCCAACCCCCGCCCGCGACGCCACCAACCCGATGTCCGAGACCGAGCGAGGATCGCGCAACCGGTGAAGCCCGCACCGTTCGAGTACGAGCGCCCCGAGAGCCTGGGCGAGGCGGTCGGCCTCCTCGCCGAGCACGGCGAGGAGGCCAAGCTCCTCGCGGGCGGTCAGAGCTTGGTGCCGCTGCTCGCGCTCCGGCTCGCATCCCCATCAGTGCTCATCGACCTGAACGGGGTGCGGGAGCTGGACCACCTGCGCCTCGAGGGCGACCGGCTCGCGATCGGCGCGATGACCAGACACCGAGACGTCGAGGAGATGGCCGAACTGCGGACCCGGTGCCCCATGCTGGTCGAGGGTGTGTCCCTGATCGGGCATGTGACCATACGGAACCGCGGCACGGTGGGCGGGAGCCTCGCCCACGCTGATCCGGCGGCGGAGTGGCCCTCGCTCGTGCTCGCCCTCGAGGGTGAGATCGACGCCACCGGTCCCGAGGGGGTGCGAACGATCCCGGCCGAGGAGTTCTTCGAGACGTACTTCACGACGGCCCTCGCGCCCGACGAGATCGTGTCGGAGGTGCGGTTGCGGATCCCGGAGAGCCCACGCGTCGGCTCGTGCTTCCTCGAGCTCGCCCGACGCCACGGCGACTTCGCCCTCGCCGGCGTGGGTGCGCTGCTCGAGCTCGACTCGAGCGGGTCGATCACCGACGCACGGGTGACGCTCATCGGCGTCCGCGACCGCGCGGTGCGCTCCTCCGGGGCCGAGTCGGTGCTTGTGGGCGCGCGCCCGGACGCGGAGGTGTTCGCCGAGGCCGCGGAGGCGATCGACCCCGAGATCGAGCCGGTGTCCGACATCCATGGGACGTCGGAGTATCGGCGGCACCTCGCGAAGGTTCTCGTCCGGCGAGCGCTCGCGCTCGCGACCGAACGCGCTGGGGGGGTGTGAGGGTGGCCGACCGACGGCCGATCACGTTGCGGGTCAACGGGCAAGAGCTCTCGGGGAGCGCCGAACCCCGGATGACGCTCGCCGACTTCCTCCGGGATGAGCTGGGACTGACCGGCACCCACCTCGGGTGCGAGCATGGGGTGTGCGGAGCCTGCACGGTGTTGATGGACGGGCGCTCGGTGCGGTCGTGTCTGATGTTCGCGGTGCAGGCCGAGGGACACGAGCTCACGACGGTCGAGGGGCTCGCCGCGCCCGACGGCTCGCTCAGCCCTCTGCAGGAAGCCTTCTCGACCAACCACGCGCTGCAGTGCGGGTTCTGCACGCCGGGTTTCCTGATCGCGGTGACCGAGTACCTGGCGGAGGGAGCGCCCGGGGTGGACGACGAAGCGACCCTCCGCGCTCGGCTGTCGGGCAACCTGTGTCGCTGTACCGGCTATCAGAACATCGTGACCGCGGTGCGCGACGCGGCCGAGCGGATGCGGCGGAGCCCCTGACGGTGAGCGATCCAGCGCACCCGTACGCGCCTGCGGGCGAGCCGGGTTCCCCGCCGGTTCGTCCCGCGAACTACGTCGGGCAACGACTGCGGCGCAAGGAAGACGCGAGGCTCCTCACGGGTCGAGCCACGCACGTGGCCGACCTTCGGATCCCCGGACTGCTGCACGCCGCCGTCCTGCGCAGCCCGTTCGCTCACGCCCGGATCGCTGGCATCGAGACGGAGGCGGCCGCGGCCGCGGCCGGCGTCGTCCGCGTCGTCACCGCGCGCGATCTCGAAGGCAGGGTCGGCCCGTTCGTCGAGGCGGCGCGCAGCGAGATCTCTCCGCTCCTGAACGAGAAGATCGGTCCGACGCTCAAGTCCTGTCCGATGCCGGTGCTGGCCGCCGACCGGGTGCTGTGGGTCGGGCAGCCGGTGGCCGCGATCGTGGCCACCGATCGGTACCGGGCGGAGGACGCGCTCGAGCTGGTGCAGGTCGACTACGAACCGCTTCCGCCGGTGAGCGATCCCGAGCGCGCCCTCGAGCCCGGGGCTCCCGTCCTGCACCCCGAGCTCGGGGACAACGTGCAGACCTCGTTCGTCGTCTCCGTCGGCGACGTGGACGGTGCCTTCGCGCGGGCCGAGCGCACCCTCTCCGCGCGCCTGGTCATGGGTCGCACGGCCGCGAACGCCATGGAGACCCGCGGAGTGGCGGCGGTCCCCGATGCCGGCCGCGACGAGCTCACGGTGTGGGACGCGAACGCCCGACCGCACCTGGTCCGGACCTTCATCTGCGAGATGCTCGGGATGCCCGCCGACAGCGTTCGCGTGATCGGCCCCGACATGGGCGGCAGTTTCGGCACGGGGATGTTCCCGGAGGACGTCCTGATCGCGTTTCTCGCTCGCGAGCTCGGGCGGCCGGTGCGCTGGATCGAGGATCGGAGGGAGAACCTCTCGAACACGCGCCACGCCCGGGACCAGATCCACCAGGTGGAGGTGGCGTTCGACGGCGACGGACGCATCCTCGCCCTGAAGGACCGCTACCTGATCGATGCCGGGGCCTACAACAATTACGCGATCACGGTCTCGTACAACTCGGCCGCCCACCTCCGCGGGCAGTTCGCGATCGACCACATGCGTGTGGAGGCCCTCTCGGTCCTGACGAACAAGGCTCCGGTCACCCCCGTGCGCGGCGCGGGACGGCCGGAGGTGGTGTTCGTGATGGATCGGATCGTGGATCTCGTCGCCACCGAGCTCGGCCTCGACCCCGTGGAGGTTCGTCGGCGCAACCTGATCCGACCCGAGCAGATGCCGTACCCGATGGGGATGCCCTACCGCGACGGCGTCGACATCGTGTACGACCGCGCCGACTTCCCCGGACAGCTGAACCGCGCGCTCCAGATGTTCGGGTACGAGGAGTTCCGGCGGGAACAGGCAGCGGCCCGCGATGCCGGGCGCCGCATCGGGGTCGGGGTCTCCTCGTACGTCGAGGGCTCCGGCTACGGTCCGTATGAGGGCGCCGTCGTTCGGATCGATCCACGCGGCCACGTCACGGTGGCCACTGGCGCAAAGCCGCACGGACAGAGCCTGGAGACCACCCTCGCGCAGATCTGCGCGGATCAGCTCGGGGTCACGCCCGACGACGTGACGGTGAGGGCCGGCGACACGGCGTTGATCGCCCACGGCATCGGGACCTTCGCGAGCCGGAGCGCGGTGACGGCCGGGACGGCGGTCGGGGTCGCGGCCGCCCGCCTGCGCGAGAAGGTGCTCGCCGTGGCCGCCGAGTTGCTGGAGATCCATCCCTCGGACCTCGATCTGGACCACGGGGCGGTGGCGGCAAGGGGTGCGCCGGACCGGCGGGTCAGCCTGGCCGACATCGCGCGGGCCGCGACCCCCGGACCCCGGGCCAAGCTGCCGCCGGGGATGGAGCCCGGGCTCGAGGTCGTCTACTACTACGTGCCGCCGACCGTGACGTTCGCCTCCGGGACGCACGTGGTGGGGGTCGAGGTGGACGAGGAGACGGGATTCGTCCGGCTCCTCAAGTACGTCACGACCGACGACTGCGGGCGGATGCTGAACCCGACCATCGTCGAGGGTCAGGTGCATGGTGGCGTCGCCCACGGCATCGGCAACGCGCTGTTCGAGGAGGTGGTGTACGACGGCGACGCGCAGCTGCTCACCGGCACGTACCTGGACTACCTGCTGCCCACCGCCTCCGACGTGCCGCCGATCGCCGTGGGACACCAGGAGGAGTTTCCCTCCGAGCTCAATCCGTTCGGCATCAAGGGAGTCGGTGAGGGGGGCGCCGTCTCCCCGCCGGCGGCCATCGCGAACGCCATCGTGGACGCGCTGCGTCCCCTGAGGGTCCACATCGACCGCGTGCCGATCGGGCCGGAAGGGCTGTACCGGCTGATCCGGGAGGCGCGGGCGGCCTCCCGGGCCGGATGAGGGAGGGAGGACCCATGCAGATCAAGGGCCTGGTGTGGGTGGGGACGGCGACCGAGCGGTTCGCCGAGACCGTGGCGTTCTTCCGCGACGTGCTCGGTCTCTCCGAGTTCCAGAGCTCCGACACGCTCTCGATCCTCAGGCTGTCGGGCGGGGAGTGGGTGGAGGTGTTCGGGCCGGGACACGAGCACTTCGCGGAGTTCGATCGCGGGCCGGTGGTTGAGTTCCACGTCGACGACGTGCCGAGAGCGCGGGCGGAGCTGGAGGCGCGGGGCGTGGAGTTCCTGCACCCCGACCACGCGTGGGGCGAGTACACGTGGGCGCACTTCCGTGGCCCCGACGGGAACATCTACGGGATCACGAGCGGCCCGTACGGGACGAGACCGTGAGCCGACGGGACGGACAGGGCGTGACCGCCCCTCGCTCAGGTCGGTCGTCGGCAGGAGAGCGCGAGCTCCCGGTGGTCGTCGCGATGACCGGGGCAACGGGGGCGATCTACGGCATCCGGCTGTTGCAGGCGCTCCGGCAGGCGGGCGTCGAGACCCACCTCGTCCTCAGCCGGTGGGCCGAGGCGACGATCCTCGCCGAGACGAGCTGGAAGCCCGCCGAGGTCCGGGCCCTGGCCGACCACGTCTGGGACGAGGGCGACCTCGAGGCGCCACCGGCCAGCGGCTCGCTGCTCACGCGCGGCATGGTGGTCGCGCCGTGCAGCATGAAGTCCTTGGCGGCGATCGCCCACGGGATCACGGAGAACCTCATCCATCGGGCGGCGGAGGTTGCGATCAAGGAGCGGCGGAGGCTCCTCCTGCTGGTGCGCGAGTCTCCGCTCTCGGTGATCCACCTGGAGAACATGCTCCGGGTGGCGAGGGCGGGCGTCCTCGTCGTTCCACCGGTCCCTGCGTTCTACGCCAGGCCGCGGACGATCGAGGACCTGGTCGACCACACGGTGGGACGGATGCTCGACCAGGTCGGCGTCGAGCACGCGCTCGTGCGACGGTGGGGTGAGCGGCGGACGGTTCGCTGGTCTCCTCGGGTCGAGAGCGGAGGCCCCGGGGCCGAATAGGAGGGCGACGCCGCGCCGCGTCCATGGAGCGGCCTGCGACGAGGTCTCGTCCGAAGGTCCCGCGCAGGCAGAGTCTCCGGGCCCGGCTCGGGCTCGGGCTCCTCGGTCATGCTGGTCGTGAGGGTACGACCATGCTGAACGAGCTCGGCACGTTCGAGGCGCACGTGGCGATCCGCGCCTTCCGGCACTCGCGGGGCCTCGTCCGCGCGCACGACGAGGAGGAGCGGGAGCGCGTCCTCGCGCAGGCGTCGCGCCGACACGGGGACCGGGCGCGTCTGCTTGCGCGTCGCCGCGCCAGCCGTCACGCCGCCTGAGGTCGGACCGGCGGCTCCGGTCCCGGGCGTCCTAGGCCCGAAGGGCTTCGATCTGGGCTCGCCAGCTCGCCGCGACCTCACGCGGGGTGCCGGACTCGACGGCGAACGTGATGCCGCCGGTGACCGGCATGCCCGGGTGGGCGTCGGACTCCACCGAGTCGACGCGTACCTCGAACCTCGCCAGCGTGCCGTCCCCCACCGGCTCGAGCGCTCGGGCCGTTCCCCTGACGTAGAGAACGACGCCCGGCGCCACGAAGCACAGGAGCGCGGGAGATCCTCTCATGAGGTTGGTGGATGTCCGCGTCCCCGGCCACAGGCCCAGGCGCAGCGTCCGGTCGTCTACCGCCACGATCTCTCCGGCCGATAGCATGCACGGGCGCGGCCGGCCGTCCGGATCGACCGTGACGAGCAGGTGGGCCGGACCGATCTTGGATTCGAGCTCGTCCCCGTCGAACGCGTCGAGGACCTGGGGTGGAAGCCGGGCCCCGATCGTCCTCGTCATGGTCCCTCCTCGCGGCCTGCGACCCCCGGGAAACTCTCTCGACGATAAGATACCGCGGGTCCGGGAGTGCTCATCTTGGGGGGCGATCCTCGCACATGGAACCGGAGGCGGCCGACGGCCCGGCGCGTGAACGGAGATGGCTGCCGGGGAAGGGCCGGCGCGAGCGGATCTCGTTCGCCATCGTGATGTTCGGCTACCTCGCCGTCACCTGCGGCGAATCCCTCCTCGCACCCGTGTTCCCAACCGCTGCGAAGACATTCGGCCTGTCCCTCAGCGAGGAGGGTCTGGCGTTCGGGCTGCTCGCCCTGTCGATTGCGATCGCCAACGTCGTCGGCGGCCTCCTGCTTTGGCGTCGAGGGCCGCGCATGGGCGTGGGCCTGGGTCTGGCCCTCGCCGCGATCGGCGGGGGAGCGGCGTCCGCGAGCGGAGGATGGCCGTTGTTCCTCGGGGCACAGGTCCTCCTCGGGCTGGGCTCGGGCCTGTTCTTCGCTTCGGGCCTCTCCGCGGCGGGCGACCTCGGGGGCGGCCGTCGCGGGCTCGCGATGGGGATGTTCGGGGTCGCGTTCTCCGGCGGGCTCGCGCTCGCGGCCCTCCTCGTCGCGTTCGCGGGCGAGGACCGGTGGAGATTGGCGTTTGCCGCGTCGGCGGCCCTGTCGGGGGCAGCCCTCGTCGGCACGGTCTTCGCTTCGCTCTCCCCGCGTCCGAGCCCCCCGCCGCCGCTTCGGTGGGCCGGTGTTCATCGCGAGCTCGGCGTGCCGCTGGCGGTCGGGGGCATGGCCGCGGTGTCGCAGTACGGGACCGTGTCGTTTCTCGCGACGTTCGCGGTGGGGGCGTGGGGGGTTGCCCGCCCCTCCGCCGCCGGGCTGCTCGCCGCCGCCCGCGTGCTCTCGATCCCGGGAAAGGTCACCGCGGGCCACCATGCCGATCGCAGAGGCGGCGTGGTCACGGCCGGACAGATCGGCCTCGGCCTCGCGCTCCTGGGTGCGTGGTGGACGCTCGCGCCGAGCGTCGCCCTCGGCCTGGTCCCGGCCGTCGTGTTCGCCGCTGGGGTGAGCGCCCTCGGCCCCGTTGGCAACATCCTTGCGCTGGAGGCGTTTGCCGATCGGGGAATCATGTTGGGGGTGTTCCGCTCCGCGCAGATCGCGCTCGGCGCGATGACGAGTGCGTTACTGGGGGCGGCCTCCGAGCGCTTCGGCCTTCGCCCAAGCTTGGCCGTGGCTTCGGTGCTGCCTGCGGCGCTGTGGCTGCTCTCGCGGCACCGGACGGAGCGGCGCGCGGGTCCGGCCCCGCTCAGTCCGCGCGACTGAACGGCGCGAGCTCGAGCAGGCCGAGCGCCCGCTCGAGGACGCGGTCGGGGCGCTCCCGGTGCTCGACGGGCGCGACGACGACCCCGGGCACTCCGCGGAGGCGCGCCAGGCTCTCCGCGCTCGTGGGTCCCAGGGCCGACTCGGGGACGAGCAGCACGAGGCGGCGACCCTCCTTGAGGGTCACGTCGGCCGCGCGGTGGATGAGGGTGTTGGCGTAGCCGATCGAGATCGAGCTCAGCGAACGCCCACTGCACGGCGCCACGATCATGCCCGCGGTCAGGAACGATCCACTCGAGATCTTCGCCGCCTGGTTGCTCTGGTCGTACGCGCGGTCGGCGAGCCGCGCGACCTCATCGGCGGTGCGACCGGTCGTGCGGGCCACCCACTCGCGCGCGCACCCGCACATCACGAGATGCGTCTCGATCGGTGTGTCGCCGAGCAACTCGAGCAGCCGAACCCCGAGCCCCGCCTCGGGACCGCCCGTGAGCCCCACCACCAGGCGGGTCCGGCGTGAGGGCCGGGCTCCGATCTCGATCACCGCGTCACCTCCCTCGCCGCGTGCGGACGAACTGTACGACGTTCGGACCGGGCGATCCCTTCGAACGTACCCCGAAGCCGAGTCCCCCCGGGCCGACCTCGGGACGTCCGGCGTCGTTGGCTTGACTTTCGAGACGTCTGAACGTCAAGATATCGCGTCCGTTGGACCAAGGGGGGGTGGACGTGCGCAGGATGAGCCGGATCGGCGCGCTGTTGACGGCGCTCGCGCTGCTCGGTGCGGCCTGCTCGAGCAAGAGCGCGGGCGGCCAGGGGAACTCAGGCGGATCGACGAACGCGTCGATCACGATCGCGCTCGGGTCGGAGCCTACGACGCTCGATCCACAGCTTCGCGACGACGGCAACGAGCGGGCCGTCACCGTCAACATCTACGAGACCCTGTTGACCCGGAACGCGCAGGGCGACCTCGAGCCGCTGCTCGCGACCGCCCTGCCGACGCAGGTCGACGCCACGACGTGGGAGTTCAAGCTTCGTTCCGGGGTGAAGTTCACCGACGGTGAGCCCTTCAACGCGGACGCGGTCGTGTACAGCGTCCAGCGCGTCATCAACCCGGACTTCAACTCGGAGCAGTCGGGCTGGTACACCGGCATCACGGGGGCCAAGAAAGTCAACGACACAACGGTCGACATCCTGACGCAGGCTCCCGATCCGGCGCTCCCGGCGAGGATGGCCGTCATGCGGATGGTGCCTCCGAAGGCCTCGCAGGGCTCTGACTTCGCGCAGAACCCCGTCGGGACCGGTCCGTACAAGTTCGTCGAGTGGGTGCAGGGAGACCACATCACGTTGGAGCGGAACCCCGACTACTGGGGCGACGAGCCGCAGATCGCGAAGGTCACCTACAACTTCGCCGAGGACTCCGGCGCCCGGCTGTCGGGCCTGCTGTCCGGTCAGTACGACCTGATCACGAACCTCTCGCCCGACGACATCGGCAGCGCGCCGAACTCGGCCTCCGTGCTCGGCCAGGAGCACCCGGTCATGATCCTGAACGCCCGCGACGGCGTGACGGCCGACGTCCGGGTGCGGCAGGCGCTGAACTACGCGATCGACAAGGACACGATGGTGAAGAACCTGCTCGACGGGTACGCGCAGCCGGATGCGTGTCAGATCCTCAGCCCGTCGATCCCCGGATACAACTCGTCGCTGCAGCCCTATCCCTACGACCCGGACAAGGCCAAGCAGCTTCTGCAGGCCGCGGGAGCCGAGGGCGCGACGATCAACCTCGTGGGTGAGTCGGGGCGCTGGCTGAAGGACCGCGAGATCATCGAGGCCGTCGCCAACTACTGGAAGGCGGTGGGGCTCAAGGTCAACGTGCAGATCTTCACGTTCGATGAGTACCTGAACCGGCTGTTCGACCAGAAGACCC
>JAJPHY010000012.1 GCA_021325015.1 Actinomycetota bacterium
AGCGTCCGGTCGTCCCTCGCCTCCAGGAGCTCGTTCACCAGGCCGGCGGTGGTGGTGAACCTCACCCGGCGCGATGCCATGCAGGCCTCGATCCCCAGGGCGATCGAGAGATGGCTCTTCCCGGTGCCGGGCTCGCCGAGGAAGATCACCGTCTCCGCTCGGTCGATGAAGCCGCACGTGGCGAGCTCCCGGATGGTGGCCGCGGGGATCTGGGGGGCCTCTTGGAAGTTGAAGTCCTCCAGGCGCTTCAGGCGGGGGAAGCGGGCCTCGGCGATCAGGCGGTGGCGCCGGCGGTCGGCCCGGTCCTCCAGCTCCGCCTCCAGCAAGGCCGCCAGGTACTGCAGGTGGCTGCGGTTGGCCCGGGACGCCTCCTCCGCGAGCGAGGCCGCGCGGCTCCCGACCGTTGGCAGGCGCAGCTCCTTGCAGGCCGCCCGGACCGAGGCCTCCAGCGCTTGGTCGGCGGCCCTGGTCATCGACCCACCGCCTTGAGCAGGACGTCGTAGGAGGTGGTCTGCGGAAGCGGCCGCCCGTAGCGGTGAAGCTCCCCGAGCTCGATGAGCGAGAGCTGCACCGGGGGCTCCTCGGGGGCGTCTTCCAAGTGCCGGGCGAACATGGCCACGGCCCCTGGGTCCACCGCCCCGGTGGAAAGGGCCTCCTCCACCGCGGCCCGTACCACGTGCCCCCCGTGGCGGCGGTGCAGCAGCAGGACCTCGATCATGGCCCGGGTGCCTTGCTTGTCCCCGTACCTTTCCTTGAGCTCCTCCCACAGCCGGTCGTAGGAGGCCGGGAACTCCCCGCGCTCGCGGGCCTGGTGCAGAGGAAGCGACCCGGGGAACGCCCCCGGCTTGTCCCATAGCACCTCAAGGTAGTGGTCCAGCACCAGCGATTCGGCGCCCCGGAGGTGGGCCCGATCGTGGGTGGCCACGAGCCTTCCCCGGTGGAACACCTCGACGGTGAGCGGGAAGATCCGCACCCGCACGGTGCGCCCGGCGAGGGAAGCCGGCACCGAGTACCGGGCCTGCTTGACCTTCACCCGGGCCTTCTCGTCGACCCGGGCCTGGGCTACCTCGGCGAGCTCGAAGCGCTCGGACGGGAGGGGACGGAGCAGCTTGCGCTCGATCTCGAGAAGCTCCCCTACCGTGCGGGTCCTGCCCTCGGGGACCCGGTCGAGGTCGGCGATGCAGCAGGATCGGAGGTAGGCGTTGGCCTCCTCCCACGAGGACACCCGGGGAACCGGGGTGAGCCACCGCCTCCGGAACCTGCCGACCTCCCCTTCCACCCCGCCCTTCTCGTGGGCCCCCTCGATCCCGAGGGAGGTGAACGAGGCCTCGAACAAGTAGTGGGAGCGGAAGGCCACGAACCGGTCCTGCTCCACCCTCCGCTGCCCCCGGATGGCCCGGGCCACGGCCTGGCGGAGGTTGTCGAAGCGCAGGATCCGGAACACCCCGCCCTGAAAGTGCAGCCCCCGCTCGATCCCGTCCAGGAACGCGGTCTGGGTCTGGTTGGGATAGGCCACGTGCAGGGCCGCCGCGGAGAACTCCGAGCGCACCGCGATCACCTGGGCCGCCTCCTGCCCCCACGGGAAGGCGAAGTCGGCCTCGTAGAAGTCCACCTCGCCCTGGGCCCCGGGCGGGTGGTGCTGGGGCACGAACACCTGCACCCCGAGGGCGAGCTCGGACCTGCGCTCCCTGACGTAGCCCCGGACGGTCGACTCCGCCGCCGTGCACCCGAGCTCGTCCCGGAGGCGCTCCCAGATCCGCCGGGCCGTGTGGCGCTGCTTGCGAGGAGCGCGCTGGTCCGAGACGAGCACCCCGTCGACGAAGGCCCTGGCCTCTTCGGTGAGCACGGGTCGCGGTCGCACCGGGCGCTTGCGTTCCGGGGGGATCGCCGAGGCGATGGCCTGGCGCACCGCCCGGCGGTGAACCCGGTACTTGCGGGCGATGGCCCGCTTGGACATCCCCTGGTCATAGTCCCTGCGGATCAGCTCGAACAGCTCCACCCTGCGCATCCTTCCTGCCCCCTTCCGGTCGTCTCGGCTCGGAAGGTTGGGCGCTCTGGGCGCGGGGTGGGGCCAATTCAGATCATCACTTCACGCTTGGGGTGGGGCCAGTTCAGAGTAGCGGTCCCACCCCGGGCGGGCGGCCTGGCGGGATGGCCGCAACCACGGCCGCCAGCAGCTCCTCGGTGAGCTGTCCCTCGCCCCGTTCCCGGTCGAGGCCCAGGGCGACCGCCGCCCTCACGTAGCGACGGGCGGTCTTGGGGTCGACCATCGCCAGCCGCCCGATCGAGCGGTAGCCGTGGCCGGAGAGCCACAGCCTGAGGATCTCTTTCACCACCACCACCGACACCTCCCGGAACGCCATCTGCACCTCCAGCCCTCGCCGTCGGTGCGCGCCTACCACGGGTTCCCAGCCGTTCCGTGGAGGTCCGAGGTGGTCCCTAGTTCCTGGCGACGAGGTGGTCCCTAGTTCCTGGCGAAACCGGGCTCAGGGGGTCCCTAGTTTCTGGCGGGCGACACGATCCCTCAAGGGCCGGAGTGGCGGTACCTCGCGGCCGCGGAGATCGGCCGGGCTGGGAGGCGGTGTCCGGACACGCGGGGCACTTCCTCTCCGACGCGCTCCTCGCGGGGGGCCATCGGTGCCTGGCCCGCCGCGCCGACGAGCCCGGGTACCCATCCGACCTGATCGAGTTGCTCTGCGAGGTCCAGCTGCGAGGCGCACTCGGCCTCTCCGACGGCGACAGGATCTCGGTCGCCTTTCTCGGCTCCGAGCCCGGCCAACAGACGGGCCGTGAGCTTGACGCCTGCTCCCGAGCCTAGCTCGTTCCATTCGCTGTCCAGACTGGGCCTTCGTCCAACTCCGGTCCTGACGTCAGCGGTTCCAGATTCGTTCCATCGGGGTGTATGGCGTAGAGATCGCCTCCAAAGTCCCTTCCTCGCGCGAAGACGACCCACTCGCCGGTCGGAGACCAAGCGGGCTCCTGGTCCTCGACCC
>JAJPHY010000168.1 GCA_021325015.1 Actinomycetota bacterium
CCGTCGAGCTCATCGCCCCGATCGCCATGGAGGAGGGGCTGCGCTTCGCCATCCGCGAGGGCGGCCGCACCGTGGGCGCCGGGCGCGTGACCAAGATCCTGAAGTAGGGGAGCGATGGCCAAGGCCGACAACCGCCCGAAGATCACGCTGGCCTGCACCGAGTGCAAGCGGCGGAACTACGTCACGGTCAAGAACCGGCAAAACGACCGGGACCGGATCGAGCTCAGGAAGTACTGCCGCTAGGACCGGCGGCACACGCTCCACCGCGAGACGCGGTAGCGAGCGTTCAGCCGGTCTCCTCCTCGGTCAGGTCGACCATCGTCACCTTGCCGTGTCGGATGGCCAGCACCAGCGCCTCGAGCTTCGAGTGCACGCCGAGCTTGGTGATGATGTTCTGCATGTGGGTGCGCAGGGTATGCGGGCTCACGCCCAGGTCGCGCGCGATCCGGTCGGCCGGCCTGCCGGTGGCCATCAGCTGCAGGATCTCGACCTCTCTGGGCGTGAGCCGCGCGAGCCGTCCCTCGGCCGACGCGTCCTGATCGCGCCGATGCCGAAGCCGCCGGAGGGCGCCCTCGATCTCGCGCTCGTCGTGGATCGGCTCGCCGCGGTGGGCCTGTCGAACCGCCTCACCCACGTCCAGCACCGCCTCGGTCTTGCGCAGGAGTCCCGCCGCGCCCGCCTGCACCGCGCGGGCGAGGAGCATCTCGTCCTCGTAGCCGGACAGGATCAGCACCTGGGCGTCCGGGTCGGCGTCCTTGATCCGGCGGGTGGCTTCGATCCCGCTCATCCCCGGCATGGCGATGTCCATCAGGATCACGTCCGGCTTGAGCTCGGGCACGGCCCGGACCGCGGACGGTCCGTCGGTCAGCACCTCGACGACCTCGAGGTCCTCCTCGCGCCCGAGCGCGAGCTGGAGCGCCTCGCCGAAGGTCCGCTGGTCATCGACGATCAGCACCTTGATCGGTTGAGGTCTGCCGCTACCGGGCATGGGCCACCTCATCGTAGGGTCGCCGGGGGGCGGATTCACGCAAGCCGGGGGATTTGCCGGAGGCGAATCGGCGCGGGTAGCGTGGCGCCGTGGGACGCCTGGATGGCAAGGTGGCCGTGGTCACCGGCGCGGGCCGGGGCATCGGACGCGCCACCGCGCTCCGCTTCGCCCAGGAGGGGGCGGCGGTCGTCGTCAACGACGTGGACGAGGATCCCGCCGTCGAGACGGTACAGGCGATTCGGGAAGCGGGCGGTCGGGCGGCTCTCTCCCTCGAGAACACGGTCGATCTCGACGCGGCTCGCGCGCTCGTGTCCCGTGCGGTGCAGGAGTTCGGGAGCCTCGACATCCTCGTGAACAACGCGGGCATCACACGCGACCGGACCTTCCACAACCTCGACGACGAGCAGTGGGACTTCGTGCTCGACGCCAACCTGCGAACGGCCTTTCACGCAACTCTTGCAGCCGTGACGGTCATGAGGGAATCGGCCAAGCGGGAGACGGCCGAGCGGGGGACGCCCCGGTACCACAGAAAGGTGACGTTCACGGCGTCCTCCACCGCCATCGTCGGGAACCCCGGACAGGCCAACTACACGGCGGCGAAGGGAGCGCTCATGAGCCTCACCCGCACGCTCGCCCGGGAGCTGGGACCGTTCCACATCAACGTGAACGCGGTGGCCCCGGGGTTCATCGAGACGCGCCTCACCGCGCCGAAGGGCGAGGGCGATGCTCTGGGGATGCCCGATCACCTGCGGCAGATGGCGTTGGCGCTCATCGCGCTCGGGTACCCCGGCCGGCCCGAGGACGTGGCGAACGCGCACCTGTTCCTCGCCTCCAGCGAGTCCGATTACCTCACCGGGGTGGTGCTCCCGGTCACCGGCGGTCAGCTCGGAGCCTGATCCGGTGGCGCTGAACCTAGGGCTCGAGGGCAAGGTCTATCCGGCGATCGCCTTCCCGGTGGAGGCGGATCGCGTGGCGCGCTTCGCGAGGGCCGTGGGCGACGACGGCTCGTTCGTCCCACCGACGTTCGTCACGGCCGGGGAGTTCGCCGCGCTTGTGCAGGTCATCGCCGATCCGGAGCTCGGGCTGGACACCACGCGGGTGGTCCACGGCGAGCAGGAGTACGAGTGGCGCCGTCCGCTGCGCCTGGGCGAGGAACTGTCGGTGCACCCCCGCATCGCGAGCATCCGCACCAGGGGGGGGCACGAGTTCCTCACGGTGGAGACCGAGATGCGGGACCCGCAGGGCGAGCTCGTGGTCCTCGCCCGCAACACCCTGATTGTCCGGAGGCGAGGATGAGGGAGCCGGTGCGGTTCGAGGATCTGCGCGTGGGGCTCGAGGTCCCGAGCCTGTCCAAAGTCGTCCGCCGCGAGGACGTCAAGGCCTATGCCGACGCCTCCGGCGACCAGAACCCGCTGCACCAGAGCGATGAGTTCGCGCGCGCGGCGGGGTTCCCCGGGATCATCGCCCACGGGATGTTCACGATGGCGCACCCACGAGCTGTCTCGTGCGATGGCTCGGAGATCCCGGGGCCCTGCTCCGGATGCGCGTGCAGTTCCGGTCGGTCGTCTTCATGGGGGACACGATCGTCGCCGGCGGGCGGGTCCGCGAGCTCGACCCAGAGCGCCGGACCGCCACGCTCGACGTTTGGGTGACCGTCGAGCGCGACGGGACCACCGAGTACCCGATCAAACGAAGCGAGGCGGAGGTCCGACCGGGCTGAGCGCCCGACGATCTGCGCGAGACGCCGCGGGCGGGTTCCCGGCGCCGGGGGGTGGCTACTCGAGCTCGATCCGGTCGCTCGAACGCTGCCGCCCGAGCGTGGCGAGGGCGTGCATGGCATCGCCCATCCGGTCGATCACGTCCTGGAGATCGTTGTCGTAGCGCTTGCCGATCCGCGCCGTAACCTCCTCCACCTTGCGATCGAGCATGTCGCTCACCCGGGCGACCGATTCGGCCGTGGCCTGCACGTCACGGTGGATCTGCTGAGCGATCGCCTCGAACCGTCGATCGACGATCTCGGCGATCTCGGCGGGGAGGTTCGCCTGCAGCTCCTTGACCGCGCGCAGCGCCTGCTTGGCGCTGTCCTGCTCGCCGATCGACTGCAGCCGCTCGGCGATCGCGCGGTTGTCGGACCGGATCATGCGCGCGAGGGCCGCGACGCGCTCGTCCAGCGCGCGGGCGAGATCCTCCTGGACGGTTCGCCGGATCCGCCCGGCGTCCTCGGTCGCCAGGGTGATCGCGGTGGTCGCCGCGTTCAGCCGATCGACCGTCGCATCGAACCGGTCGCCGATCGCAGCGTCGGCGGCCTCGGCGGCCTGGCGCCCGACGGTCTGTCCGAGCCGGTCGAGCTCGGTCTCGAGCGTGTCGGCCATCCGGACCATGTTCCGATCGATCGCGGACACGGCCTCGTCGAGGCGCGCCCGCACCGCGCGCTCGGTCTCCTCGCGGAGCCGCCTGGTCATCTCCTCGACGGTCCAGCGGGTGGCCTCCGTGAGCGCCCTCGAAACCCGCTCGAGCCGCTCGTCCAGGAGTCGGGCCACGGCCTCGTCCCGTTCGGCCACCCCGCGCACCAGCGCCCCGCGCAGGGCCTCGGAGTCCGATCGGACGAGCCGCGCGAGCGCGATCACCCGGGACTCGACGGCCCGGACGACCTCCTTGGAGACCTCCACCGCCACCTCTCGCGAGGCCGCCCGCTGCCGCTCCTCGCTCGCCTGCAGCGCCTCGGTCACGAGCCCGTGCGCGGTCGCCAGGCGTTCGACCGTTCTGGACTCGAGCGCGTGGATCGCCTCCTTGGCCTCCCTCGACTCGACCCCGATCCGATCGTGGAGAAACTGGAGGCTCTCCTCGATGGCGCGAAGCCCGCCCTCCGCCCGCTCGCCCTGGGCCGAGAGCGCCTCCGTCAGCGAGGTGGTATCGATCGCCAGGCGCTCGTACAGGAGCTGGAGCTGTTCCCCCAGGAGCCGCACCTGGTTGCCCACCGCCTCCTGGAGACGCGCCGTCAGGTCGGCGTCGCGCGTGGCCGCCTGCTCCATCTGTCCCTGCATGACCCCGGCAAGCCGTCCCAGGGCCGAGACGCCTTCTTGGACGTAGGCCTGCATCGACTCCGCGATGTGAGCGGTCTCTTGCGCCACGAGGGCGCCATGCTCACGAACCCGCGCCTCGACGGTCTCGACCATCGCCTGGTCCCGGGCCGCGATCGCCTCCAGGGCGGCGGCGACCCGCCGTCCGATGTCGTCGATCTGGCCCCGGATCGTCTCGACGTCCCGGACCGTGGTCTGGGCGGCTGCCTTGGCGAGCGCGTCGATGCCGTCGGCCAGCGCCTCCCTGGCCGCGCGGGTCTGCTCGGAGAGGGCGGCGAGCTCGTCCTCGAGGCGCGCGGTCCTGACCGCAAGGGCCTGGAACCGCTCGTCGCTGTGCGCGATCAGGCTCCGAATCGTCTGGTCGCGAGCGATGCCCTCGAGGATCTTGGCCTGGACCTCGTCCTTGTCGCCGCCGGCGCTCCTCCAGACCTCACCCGCGATCTCGTGCATGAGCGCGTGGGCGGTCTGCTGGATGGCGCGAAGGCCCTGCTCCAGTCGCTGTTCGACGATCCGCTGCGTGGCGGCGACGAGCGCCTCGGCGTCACCCCGCTCGAGGGGGGGTGCGGGGGACTCGGCCGTCACCCTGGTGAACAGGCCTCGACGCCTCGGCCGCTCCGTGCGCTCGGGCACGGCTGAGGGATCCGGTTGCTGCATCGTGCGCTCGCATTCCGGGGCCGGCGCGGCGCGTCGCAAGAAGTGTAGGTGAGGCGGCCGCCGCAGGCACGCACCTGCGGCGAATTGAATCCGCAGGTCCCCGACCTCTGTGGCGCCTTTGCCGCGGCATGGGGCTCCCCCTATACTCGACATCTGGTCCCCCACCTGCTGGGCGGAGGGGCGTAGCTCAACTTGGTAGAGCACCGGTCTCCAAAACCGGCGGTTGGGGGTTCAAGTCCCTCCGCCCCTGCGAGG
>JAJPHY010000055.1 GCA_021325015.1 Actinomycetota bacterium
CCGTCGAGCTCATCGCCCCGATCGCCATGGAGGAGGGGCTGCGCTTCGCCATCCGCGAGGGCGGCCGCACCGTGGGCGCCGGGCGCGTGACCAAGATCCTGAAGTAGAGGGCATCGGAGAGCAGAAAGGCGCGAGGAAGGTGGCGGGACCGAAGATCAGGATCAAGCTGCGGGCCTACGACCACCGCATGCTCGACGTCGCCGCGCGCGACATCGTCGAGCACGTCACGCGCACGGGCGCGAAGGTGGTGGGTCCGGTGCCGCTGCCGACCGAGCGCTCGATCTACACGGTCATCCGGTCCCCGCACAAGTACAAGGACTCGCGCGAACACTTCCAGATGCTCACGCACAAGCGACTCATCGACATCGTGGACGCGACCTCGAAGACGGTACAGGAGCTCCAGCGCCTGAACCTGTCGGCCGGGGTGGACATCGAGATCAAGCTCTGATGGCGCAGATCAAGGGGATCCTCGGGATGAAGCTGGGCATGACCCAGATCTTCGACGACACGCGGGCCATCCCGGTGACCGTGATCAAGGCCGGCCCGTGCCACGTCGCCCAGGTCAAGACCGAGGCCACCGACGGGTACCGGGCGATCCAGCTCGCGTTCGTCGAGCCACGTCCGCGCGACCTGACGCGTCCGATGCGGGGTCACTTCGAGGCGCACGGCGGGGTCCCCGGGCGCTACCTGGTGGAGCTTCGAACCGACGACGCGGAGGAGTACCGGCCGGGTCAGGAGATCCGGGCGGACGTGTTCCGGCCCGGCGAGCGTGCCGACGTGGTCGGCGTCTCCAAGGGCAAGGGGTTCGCCGGGGTGATGAAGCGCCATGGGTTCGGTGGGCTCTCGGCCAGCCACGGCACCGAGCGCAAGCACCGCTCGCCCGGCGCGATCGGGGCGTGTGCGACGCCCTCGCGCGTGTTCAAGGGGATGCGGATGGCGGGTCAGATGGGCAACGAGCGGGTGACCGTGCTGAACCTCGAGGTGGTCCAGGCCGATCCGGAGCGGAACCTGCTCCTGCTGCGGGGCGCGGTTCCCGGCCCGAACGGAGGGCTCGTGATGGTTCGCTCGGCGGTCAAGACCCCCGTGGGGAGGTCCTGATGGCGACCGTGCCCGTGCTCGACGCCAGCGGCAAGAAGGTGGGGGACCGGGAGCTCCCGGCCGAGATCTTCGACGCGAAGGTCAGCGTGCCTCTCATGCACCAGGTGGTCGTGGCGGGGCTCGCCTCCCTTCGGGCGGGCACCCACTCCACGAAGACCCGCGGCGAGGTTTCCGGCGGTGGGAGGAAGCCCTGGCGACAGAAGGGCACCGGACGCGCTCGACAGGGCTCGATCCGGGCTCCGCAGTGGACCGGCGGCGGGATCGTGCACGGCCCGCGTCCGCGCAGCCACGAGCTGCGGGTCAACAAGAAGATGAAGCGCGGGGCGCTTCGCTCGGCGCTCACCGACGCGCTGCGGTCGGGAAAGCTCATGGTGGTCGACGAGCTCACGTTCGACGAGCCGAAGACCAGGCGCGCCGCCGAGCTGCTGGAGGCGCTCGGCGCCGTCGGCCGGGTTCTCGTGGTTCTTCCCGGCCCGACCGAGGGCGCCGTCGAGAAGTCCTTCAGGAACATCCCCTTCGTCAAGGTCGCGTACGCGAGCTCGCTCGGGACCTACGACGTCCTCGCGGCCGACCGGGTCCTGTTCACGCAGGCCGCGCTCGACGTCCTGGAGGGCCGGGGCGACGCGGTCGCCGCGGAGGGCCCCCGGGCCGAGGGGCGACTCGAGGGCACCGAGGCGGCCGTGACCGACCGGGGAGCGGCGACCGAGATCGCCTCGTCGGGCGACCAGGCTGACGGGGGTGAAGGGTGAAGACCGCACGCGACGTCATCATCCGCCCCATCGTCTCCGAGAAGTCGTACGCGGGCCTGGAGAGCAACGTCTACACGTTCCTCGTCGACCGTCGTGCGAACAAGACCGAGATCAAGGAGGCCATTCAGGAGATCTGGAACGTCCGCGTCCTCTCGGTCAACACGCTCAACCGCCGTGGCAAGGTCAAGCGGCGGCGGTTCACGCAGGGCAAGCGGGCCGACCAGAAGCGAGCGATCGTCACGCTCGCCGAGGGCGACTCGATCGAGATCTTCGAGACGGGGAAGTAGCGCATGGCCGTTCGCAAGTACAAGCCGACCACGCCGGGCCGTCGAGGGGCGAGCGTCTCCTCCTTCGAGGAGGTCACCCGTTCGCGTCCGGAGAAGTCGCTCCTGGCCAAGGGCCGCGAGCGCGCCGGACGCAACAACTACGGCCGGATCACCGCGCGGCACCAGGGCGGGGGCAACAAGCGCCGGTTCCGGATCATCGACTTCCGCCGGGACAAGGACGGCGTGCCCGCTCGGGTCGCGCACATCGAGTACGACCCGAAGCGGAGCGCGCGGATCGCGCTGCTCCACTACGCGGACGGCGAGAAGCGCTACATCCTTGCCCCGCAGGGCCTTCAGGTTGGCGATCGGGTGATGTCGGGCGAGGGATCCGACATCCGCGCCGGCAACGCCCTCCCGCTGCGCAACATCCCCGTGGGCACGGTCGTTCACGCCGTGGAGCTCAAGCCGGGCGGTGGTGCGAAGATGGCTCGGTCGGCGGGGACGAGCGTGCAGCTCGTCGCCAAGGAGGGGCGGTTCGCGACCCTGCGCCTGCCCTCGGGCGAGATGCGGCTCGTCGAGGCGGCGTGCAAGGGGACCGTTGGCGAGGTCGGCAACGCGGAGCACGAGCTCGTGCAGCTCGGCAAGGCCGGCCGCAACCGCTGGCGCTCCAAGCGGCCGTCGGTTCGGGGCGTGGCGATGAACCCGGTCGACCACCCGCTCGGAGGAGGCGAGGGCAAGAGCTCCGGCGGTCGCCA
Source organism: Actinomycetota bacterium (assembly GCA_021325015.1). GTDB lineage: Bacteria > Actinomycetota > UBA4738 > UBA4738 > HRBIN12 > JAJPHY01. The sequence continues at coordinate 2,869 of JAJPHY010000055.1, forward strand.
TCCGACCTCGCCGTGGGGAAAGCCGGAGGGTCGCACCCGCAAGAAGAACAAGGCGTCGAACCGCTACATCGTTCGTCGCCGCGGGAAGGGACGTGGCTGATGCCGAGGTCGATCAAGAAGGGACCGTTCGTCGACGAGCACCTGATGGTCAAGGTCGCCGAGATGAACCGGCGCGGCGACAAGCGGGTCGTCAAGACCTGGTCGCGCCGCTCGACGATCGTGCCGAGATGGTCGGTCACACGATCGCCGTGCACGACGGCCGCAAGCACGTTCCCGTCTACATCTCGGAGTCCATGGTCGGGCACAAGCTGGGGGAGTTCGCGCCGACGCGGACCTTCCGCTCGCACGCCCGATCCGAACGGAGCAGCTCGGTCAGGTAGCGATGGAAGCCAAGGCGACGGTCAAGTTCGTGCGCATCTCTCCGCCGAAGGCGCGGCGGGTGATCGACCTCATCCGCGGGCGTCAGGTCGAGGAGGCGCGCCGCATCCTTCGGTTCTCCCCGCACTCCGCCTCCCGGACCGTGGAGAAGTGCCTGGACTCCGCGATCGCCAACGCGGAGCAGGTTCCGGGGGTGGTTCCGCAGAACCTGGTCGTCGACCGCGCGTACGTGGACGCGGGGCCGACGCTCAAGCGCTGGCGCCCGCGAGCGTACGGACGCGCCGCGCGCATCCGCAAGCGCACGTCGCACATCACGCTCGTCGTGAAGACGCTGGGAGAGGATGCCTAGTGGGCCACAAGGTCAATCCGTACGGCTTCCGGCTGGGGGTCATCTACCCGTGGAAGTCCAACTGGTACGGAGGACGCGACTACGCCGACGCCCTCCACGAGGACATCTGGATCCGCAAGCACATCCGCCGGCGTCTGTCGCGGGCGGGGATCTCCAGCGTCGATATCGAGCGAAAGGGCGACCAGATCTGGGTGTTCATCCGCACGGCGCGACCCGGCATCGTCATCGGGCGAAAGGGCGCCGAGGTCGATCGCATCCGCAAGGACATCGAGCGAGTCACCCGGAAGCGCGTCGACGTGAAGGTCGAGGACATGAACTCGGCGGCGAGCGAGCTCCGGCCGGAGACCGACGCCACGCTCCTGGCCCAAGGCGTGGCGGAGCAGCTGGCCGGGCGCGTCTCCTTCCGCCGGGCGATGCGTCGGGCGGTCCAGACCGCGATGCGCTCCGGGGCGCTCGGCGTCCGGGTGCAGTGCGGCGGCCGGCTGGGGGGAGCCGAGATGTCCCGACGCGAGTGGTACCGCGAGGGGCGCGTGCCCCTGCACACCCTGCGTGCGCGGATCGACTTCGGGACGGCCGAGGCCAAGACGACGTTCGGTCTGATCGGGGTCAAGGTCTGGGTCTACCACGGGGACGAGATCCCGCTGGCCGAGCAGGAGACCGAACGCGCGAGGGCCCGGGCGCTCGCCCAGGTTTCGGCGGCCGGAGCGGCCTCGACCGGAGCCCTGATCACCGATGAGAAGGAAGTGCTCGAGGTGGTGGACGAGCCGGAGCCGCCGATCGTCCCCGCGGAGGTCGACGAGCCCGATGCGGAGGACCCGTCCGCGCCGGCCGAAGGGGCGACCGGCGTCGGGACGTCGGGGGAGGCGGAGGCCTGATGCTCGCTCCCAAGAAGGTCAAGCATCGCAAGGTGCACCGCGGTCGAATGCGCGGCCAGGCCAAGGGTGGGGCCGAGGTGCACTTCGGCGACTACGGACTGGTCGCGCTCGAGCCGGCGTGGATCACGAACCGCCAGATCGAGGCCGCGCGGGTCGCGATCACCCGTCACATCCGTCGCGGCGGGAAGGTCTGGATCAACATCTTTCCGGACAAGCCGTACACGAAGAAGCCGGCCGAAACCCGCATGGGCTCGGGCAAGGGCAACCCGGAGGGGTGGGTGGCCGTCGTCAAGCCCGGTCGGGTGATGTTCGAGCTCTCGGGCGTGACCGAGGCGCTCGCGCGCGAGGCCATGAGCCGCGCGGCGCACAAGCTTCCCATCAAGACCAAGTTCATCTCCCGCGTCGGGGGTGGTGCGTGATGCCGCGCAACGTGCGGGAGCTTCGCGAGCTCGGGGAGACCGAGCTGCTCGAGCGGCTCGAATCGCACAAGGAGGAGCTGTTCAACCTCCGATTCCAGCTCGCGACCGGTCAGCTCGACAACCCCATGCGAATCAAGCAGGTGCGGCACGACGTCGCCCGAATCCTCACGATCCTGCGCGAGCGGGAGCCGGAGCTGGAGCTGGAGGAGGAGATCGCGCGGGTGGACCGCGAGGCGCTCGCGCGCGCGAGAGAGGGTCGGGCGGAGTCGGGCGGCGGTGAGCGTCGTCGCCTGATCCGGCGCCGGGCGAGAGACGTCGAGGCCGGCGGTGAGGAGTCCGGGGCCCAGCGGGAGGATGAGATGACCGGGGTCGCCGGCGAGGCCGAGTCGACGGACGTGCCGGAGGAGGAAGCGTGAGCGAGCCACAGTCGTCGATCGGCGCCCGGCGGGGCAGGCGGAAGACCAGGGTCGGTGTGGTGGTCTCCGACGCCATGGACAAGACCGTGCTCGTCAAGATCGATCGGAAGATCGCGCACCCGCTCTACAAGAAGACCGTCCGGCGCTCCTCGAAGCTCGCCGCGCACGACGAGGCCAACGAGGCGCACGTGGGTGATCGGGTCCGCGTGATGGAGACGCGTCCGCTCTCCAGGACCAAGCGGTGGCGAGTGGTGGAGATCGTGGAGAGGGCCAAGTGATCCAGCAGGAGACGCGCTGCAAGGTCGCGGACAACACCGGGGCCAAGGAGGTCCTGGTCATCCGCGTGCTGGGCGGC
>JAJPHY010000162.1 GCA_021325015.1 Actinomycetota bacterium
CACCGGGAGCTGCCTCGGACCCATCGGGCCGCCGGCGGGGATTCAGCCCCGCTGAAGCGGATTGCGGGTTACAGGGCACCGCTGGCTCCCCGCCTAGCACGGTCACCGCAGGCGAGTATACGCTCCCCTGGCCACACGCTTGCGGGAGGCGAGATGGCTACCAGCGCTCCGAGATCGCCGGACGACCCCGGGGCCTGCCTTCGCTGCGGCGGTCCTTTGAGCTCGATCGGGGTCGAGCAGTTCCGCATCGGAGGCACGAGCGGCGGCTGGAAGCTGCTGTTCGGCGAGCTTGCCGAGCTCGGCGAGGAGATGCTCGCCCTCGAGGTCTTCGCGTGCCAGACCTGCCGCCGGGTCGAGCTTCGCGTCCCCACGGCCTGATCGCCCGGCGAGGGGACGACGTCCCCTCGCCGCGCTGGTAGTCGCCCTGCCGGCCGTTTGGGGCGTCGCGAAATCTCAGAACCAGGGGTCGCGACGCACGAACACCGCCCACCGCGAGACCGGGCGGAACCCCATCGCCTCGTACATCCGCCGCCCCATCTCGGTCGGGTGGAGCCAGGCGAGGTCGGCCTGGTCCTTCCGGTCCTGGAGGGCGAAGGCCGTGATCGCGGTCCCGATCCCTCTCCGGCGGGCCTTCACGACGGTCCCGACGCCGAAGACGCCGAGCGCGCGCTCGTGCAGGTGGGTCGAGGCGCACGCGACCGGCTCGCCGTCCAGCCTCGCGAGGTACACGCGGGTCTCGGGGCCCTCGAGCACGTCCGGGACGATCAGCCGCCGGGCCACCTCGCGGAGCATGCCGAAGGCCTCGACGTTCACGAGCGCCGCCTGCCAGAGCTCCTCCGGCGTTCGCACGCGCAGGAGCTCGACGCCCTGGGGCGCGTCGGGGGCGGCGACCTCGTCGAGCAAGGCGGCCATCGCCGGGCGCTCGGCCGCGAGCTCGAGCCCCATCATCCGGATCGCCCGGTCGACGTCGGGGTGCCGCCCCACCTCGACCTCGATCGCGAACCGCCGCCCGCGCCAGCGGAACCACTGCTCCGCGATCGCGATCGCCTCGAGCGGGTCCTCGGGCTTTCGCGCGACAACGGCGGCGTTCAGCTCGTCGTCGGCGAGGTCCGTCACCGCGAGCAGGAGCCCGTTCATCTCGACCAGGACGTGGCCCTCCAGGTGCAGCACCCGGTCACGGCGCGCGGCGATCACCCCCTCGCGGACGCGCTCCGCCACCTCTCGTTCGCCCGTCCGTTCAGCCATCAACCCAGCCTAGATGCCGGAACGCCCGCCGGCGTTCGATAGGCTCCGGGCGTGACCGCCGTTGGTGCGCTCCTGGTGGACTTCGACGGGACGGCCTGCACGGTCGACGTCGCCGAGGTGCTGCTCGCGCGCTTCGGCGAGCCCGACTGGCACCGCTACGACGAGATGGTCGACCGGGGCGAGATCGGGCTGCGCGAGGCCGCCCGCATCCAGTCCTCGATGCTCCACGGCTCGCCGGAGGAGATGGTCGCCCACGCCGTCGAGCACGGACGGCTGGACCCGACGTTCCCCCAGTTCGTCGCCTGGGCCGAGGCCCGCGGGCTTCCGCTCACGATCGTCTCCGACGGGTTCGGCTTCTACATCCAGCCGATCCTGGCGGCGGCGGGACTCGAGCGTCTGGAGGTCGTCACGAACCAGCTCGTGTTCGACGGGGGGGCGCCCTCGCTGCGTCACCCCGAGGGGCACCCCGAGTGCGTGGGATGTGGGACCTGCAAGATGCTCGCGGCCCTGCGGGCTCGGGAGCGCTGGGGCACGGTGGCGTTCGTCGGCGAGGGACAGTCGGACCGCTACGGCGCCCTGTACTCGGACGTCGTGTTCGCCAAGGACCACCTCGCGGGGCTCTGCGAGGCCGACGGCGTGCCGTTCTTGCCGTGGAGGACGTTCGACGACGTCCGGGAGGCGCTCGAGTCGATGCAGACGACTCCGGGGCCCGTTGACCCGGAGCGCTGCCCGGGCTGGCGAACTCCCTGAGGGGCCCGGCCTCTCCGCCGGCCGCGGGGACCCTGAACAAAACGGCCGCCGCCATACAATCGATTCCAGAGGCGTCTGCGAGAGGAGGTGAGCCATGCACGCCTTCGGAATCGCGGTTCTCTTGGGGCTCGCCGTCATGATCGTGGCGGCGCTGGCCGAGCGGTACCTGGTGAGGGTTCCAGAGGTGCGCGCGCTCGTGTTCCTCGGCCTTGGCATCATCGCCGCGTGGGCGATGGACTTCGGCCTGTGGCGGGAGTGGGCCATGCCCACCCGGGCGGGCTGGCTGGACGTCACGCTCACCGGCGTGATCGTCGGCGGCCTCGCGCACGTGTGGCACGTCCTGCTCAAGTTCGTCGAGGGCATCTCCCGCAAGGTCACGGACGAGGCCACGACGATCGAGCGGACGCAGCTGCGCGCCGCCTGATCCCGAGCCCCAAGCGTTCCGAGCCTTCGGTCGTGGCCCCTTGTGCGGGCCCGCCGAGGGCTCGAACCGTCTCGCGCCCCGGCCGGCCGGGGCCGCGGCCCCGCACCGCGGGCCGCGACCGCTTCCTCGACGATGCCGTGCTCCGAGCCGCGGTGGAGCCGGGAAGCCTTCGATAGGGCCCTGGGCCCCGGCGAGATTGGCCTGCGCGAGGAACCGCGCCGTGGCGGTGGCCGCGGGATTCGAACCCGCGAGGGGTTGCCCCCTACACGCTCTCCAGGCGTGCCCCTTCGTCCGCTCGGGCAGGCCACCGCGACGAGTCTAACGGGGGCGCGAGCGCCGTACCCTGACGCCGTGGGCGAGCGGGCGGTGGTCGTCGGCGCGGGCGCGATCGGCATCGCGTGCGCGCACTACCTCGCGCTCGAGGGCTTCGAGGTCACGGTGGTCGACCGCGGCGAGGCGGGACGTGGGTGCTCGTTCGCGAACGCCGGGCTGATCGTGCCCGGCCACTCGCAGGCGCTCCCGGCCCCCGGAGTCGTCCGCGAAGGGATGCTCTACCTGCTCCGGCGCGACGGGCCCTTCGCGATCCGGCCCAGACCGGATCTGGCGCTCGCGAGATGGCTCCTCGCCTTCCGGCGTTCGTGCACGACCGAGCGCTGGCGTCGAACGACCCGCGCCCTCACCGAGCTCAGCCGGATGAGCCAGGAGCTGTTCGAGGAGCTCGTCGACTCGGGCTCGACCAGGTTCGGGTACGAGCGCGGACCGCTGATCAACGCGTACACGTGCGACCACTGGCAGGACCGCGCCGGGACGTTCGCGCGCGAGCTCGAGGCGCTCGGGTTCTCCTCGAAGATCCTGGACCGCGACGAGCTCGCCCAGCTCGAGCCGGCGCTCGGCGAGCGCGTGCGGGGCGCGCTCGTCATGGAGGACCAGGGCTCGGGCGATTGCTTCGCCTACGTGCGCTCGCTGGCCGAAGCACTGCTCGGCCGCGGCGTGCGCCTGCTGGAGCGAACGCCCGTGCACGGCATCACGGTTCGGAACGGGAGCGCGATCGGCGTCTCGGCCGCCGAGCCCGTCGGCGAGATCGAAGCCGACGTCGTGGTCCTGGCCGCGGGGGCGTGGACGCCCGCGCTCGCCGCTCCGCTCGGCCTCCGGCTCCCGATCCAGCCGGCGACCGGCTACAGCGCGACGTTCCCTGCGTGGCCGGGGATGCCCAGGCATCCGGTGATGCTCGATGAGGCGCACGTGGCTCTGCTCCCGCTCGGTGACCGGCTGCGGTTCGCGGGCACGCTCGAGCTCGCGGGTTTTCGGACGGCGCCCGACCCGATCCGGTACGGCGCCGTGGTCCGAGCGGGGAAGGACGCACTCCGCGAGCCGCCGCCGTCGGACGGCCGGAGGTGGTTCGGGTTCCGACCGCTGATGCCCGACGACCTGCCGGCGATCGGATGGGTTCCGAACGTCCGGGGCGTGATCGTCGCCGCCGGCCACGGGACGCTCGGGTTCA
>JAJPHY010000070.1 GCA_021325015.1 Actinomycetota bacterium
ATCTCTCCCGAGCAGTTCGAGCGCGAGTACGGGCGGATCTTCGAGGGCGACGAGCGCTGGAGCGCGCTCCCGACACCGGCCGGCCCGACCTACGCCTGGGATCCCGGATCGACCTACGTTCGGGAGCCTCCGTTCTTCGAGGACCTCGGGCCGACGCCGGCCGGGCTCGCCGAGCTCGCGGGCGCCCGGTGCCTGGTCAAGGTCGGCGACTCGATCACGACCGACCACATCTCGCCGGCCGGGTCGATCAAGCCGGACTCGCCGGCGGGAGCCTACCTGATCGAGCTCGGGGTCGAGCGGCGCGAGTTCAACAGCTACGGGTCGCGCCGCGGCAACCACGAGGTGATGATGCGGGGGACCTTCGCGAACGTGCGGCTCCGCAACGAGCTCGCGCCCGGCACCGAGGGCCCGTGGACGGCGCACCTGCCGAGCGGAGAGACGATGACGATCTACGACGCCGCGATGCGCTACCGCGAGGAGGGCGTGCCGCTCATCGTGATCGCCGGCAAGGAGTACGGGTCGGGGTCGTCGCGCGACTGGGCGGCCAAGGGCCCGTCGCTGCTCGGCGTGCGAGCCGTCCTCGCGGAGAGCTTCGAGCGCATCCACCGCAGCAACCTCGTCGCGATGGGCGTGCTGCCGCTGCAGTTCGAGCCGGGACAGAGCGCCGAGTCGCTCGGGCTCACCGGCCGCGAGACCTTCGCGACCGAGGGCCTTGCCTCCGGCCTGCGGCCGGGGCAGCGGGTGCGGGTGCGGGCCGTTCGCGAGGACGGGGCCGAGGTCGCGTTCGAGGCGCTCGCGCGCGTGGACATGCCCGTGGAGGTCGAGTACCTGCGCCACGGCGGGATCCTCCAGATGGTCCTGCGCCAGATGCTCGCGGGCTGACGGTTCTCGCCACGAGATCCGCGGCTCAGGCCGCAGGCTCGTGGTCGGCGCAGTCCAGGCGGATCGCCCGGTCGCCGAACGGCGCGTCGACGAACGCGCAGTGGTGCGGCCGCTCGGGATCGTCGTGCACGTTCGGGCGGAAGTACCGGCAGGTCGGGCACATCCGGGCGACGGGAATGCGGCCCTGCTGCTGGAGGGCCGCGATCATCTTCACCACGGAGCGAAGGAGGGCCTCGCGCTCGCCGGCGTCGAGCGCGTCCAGCGCGTGCAGGAGGAAGTCCGGCCACCCCGCGACCCGCTCGGCCTCGCGGCGACCGTTCGGCGTGAGTCGCAGGATCCGCACCCGCCCGTCGGCGGCCGCCGTCCGCCGGATCAGGCCTCGCTCGAACAGCGGTCGCAGGGCCTCGCTGACGGTCGGGGCACCGACGCCGAGCTCGTCGGCGAGCTCGCTCGGCGTGCAGCGCGCCCCGTCGCGGCGGGAGAGCGCGACCAGGATCTGGGCCTGGGTCGCGGAGAGCCCGCGGGCCACGGCCGTGCGGCGCTCGCCGTGCTTGAGAGCGATGCCGAGCTTGGTCAGGCCGGTGACCAGCCGGGACTCGACGGGTCCGCTCGCGAGCTCGAAGTCGCTGGCGTTCACCAGTCGGGTCCGGCGTACGGGGCGCTCCACAGCGCCACCTGCAGGACGACGGACTTGAACCAGGCGTGGTACATGCGGTCGACCTCCTCCTGGTCCCCGCCGCCTCTGGCCAGGAAGTCACGGATGGTCGCGGTGATCGGGTAGATGAACGCCACCAGGTAGCGCAGGGGGATCTGCGGGACCGAGTCGACTCCGTCGGTCACGTTCTTCTTCGAGCGGTGGTGGCGGAGGGCGATCTCGTTCGCGTAGTCCAGCCAGGCCCGGTCGTACGGGCGGGTGCACGTATCCACGATCCATCGGCCGAACCGCCGGCGCACCGCGGCCAGGTAGTCGCCGTCCGGCTGTCCGTCGGGCCCCGAGAAGTAGTGGACCAGGTGCGGATGGGAGCCGACGAACCCGTACCAGAGGTCCAAGATGTCCTCCACCTGGCCGGCCAGCACCTCGCCGGCCGCGCGCAGGGCGCGCTCGTCATCCTGGGTGAAGAGCACCGAGGCCCGGAGGAGCTCGAGGTCCTCCTCGGACACGGGCGAGCGGGCCAGCTCGGGAGAACCGAACGCGTAGCCGGGCGGGTCGTCGGTGGTTCGGACGTCCATCGCGCCTCCTCTCGAGAGGATAGTTCGGAGTCCGAATCATAGGCCGTTGCGCTCTCGCTCGTCAAGCCGGCACGCGGCCAGGCCCTGGGACGGCGAGCCTCCCGGCTAGGCCCGCGGCTCGGCCGGTGACTGCCGCCAGTCGTACGGGCTCGTGTAGCTGACGATCATCTGCATGTAGTTCGAGCGGGCGTAGGCCATCGGGTCGGCCACGTTGGCCTGGCTGACGCTTCCCTTGGCCTGCTCGACCGAGGCGTACTCGCGCTCGTCCAGCCACCGCTCGATCCCGGCGAGCACCGAGGCGACGTGCTCCGGCCCGTTGCGGAACAGCGCCGAGGCCATCATCGTCACGTCGGCCCCCGCGAGGATGAGCTTCACCGCGTCCTCCCAGCGGTGGACGCCGGTGGTGGCGGCGAGCGAGGCCTGCACCCGGCCCCGCAGGATCGCGATCCAGCGCAGCGGCAGCAGACACTCCTCGGAGCTCGACAGGTGGAGGGTGGGATCGACCTCGAGCGTCTCCAGGTCGATGTCGGGCTGGTAGAACCGGTTGAACAGCACCAGCCCGTCCGCCCCGGCCTCCACCAGGCGCCGGGCCATGTTCGCCATCGAGCTGAAGAACGGACCGATCTTCACGGCGAGCGGGATCGACACCGAGGCCCGGACGGCGGAGACGAGGTCGAGGTACTGCGCCTCGACGTCGGCCGAGGTGACCTCGGGATCCGAGGCGACGACGTACACGTTGAGCTCGAGCGCGTCGGCCCCCGCGTCCTGGATGAGCCGCGCGTAGCGGACCCACCCGCCCCGCGAGGTCCCGTTCAGCGAGCCGATCACGGGGACCTCGAGCTCCCGCTTGGTCTGCTCCAGGTGGCGCAGGTAGGCGTCGGGGCCCGTGTTGTAGTCCTCGAGCTCGGGGAAGAACGAGAGGGCCTCGGGGAAGCTCTCGGTCGCGTGCTCGAGCACGCGGTGGATCTCGATCTGCTCGTGCTCGATCTGCTCCTCGAACAGCGACTGCATGACGATCGCGGCAGCACCCGCGTCCTGCATTCGCTTCAGGTTGTCGATCCGGGAGGAGAGCGTCGAGGCCGACGGGACCACCGGGTTCCGAAGCTCGAGCCCGAGGTAACGGGTTCGCAGGTCGGCGCTCATGCTTCGCCCTCCGCGGGGTCGGCCCCGTCGTGTTCGGGACGGCCGGGAACGTGACGCTCGACGCCGGCGAGCTGCTCGTAGAAGCGCCAGCGCTCCTCCGCGTCGGCCTGCGCGAGCGCCTGCAGCTCCGCCGCCTCCTCGGGCCGCGAGCGCGCGAGCATCGCGAACCGGGCCTCCTTGGCCTGGAACTCCCTGATCGGCAGGCTCGGCCGGGGGCTGTCGAGCTGCAGCGGGTGCGCGCCCTCGATCGCCTTGCGGGGGTCGTACCGGTACAGGGGCCAGAACCCCGACCTCGCGGCCTCGGCCTGGTGCGTCATGGAGG
>JAJPHY010000099.1 GCA_021325015.1 Actinomycetota bacterium
AGCGCTTCCCTCAGAGCCGGATCCGACGCCTCCCCCCGGACCAGCCGGGTTGGCCCATCCAACCCCGGGATCTCGGCCCACTCAAGGACCGAGTCCCTTACATGAGCGCTGGGGGGGAGGCTGACGATCGGTTCAGGGTGGAGGGCGCTCGGCGAACGAACGCGCACTTGCGCGGCGCTTTGCGATTGAACGATGATTCAGTCGGCGGCTCGGGTCGGGGGACCCGACGTGGACTGAAGGGAGATCGCCCAGATGGTCAACGAGCGGCAGGCCATGCTCGAGCAGAGCGCCACGATCTACTTCGGGCCATGGTACGGGCGCTCGCCGTTCTTCGAAGCCACGCGCAGGGCGGGATGCACCGCGTACGACGTCTACAACCACATGCTCCTGCCCTCGTACTACGACGACCCCGTGGTCGAGTACTGGGCCCTGCTGAACGACGTCGTCGTCTGGGACGTCGCGGTCGAACGCACCGTCGAGATCTCCGGCCCCGACGCCGACGTGCTGGTCGACCGGCTCACCTGCAGGGACCTCACGACGTGCGCCATCAAGCAGGGGAAGTACATGATCGTCACGGCCCCCGACGGGGGCATCGTCAACGATCCGGTCCTGCTCCACGTGGATCGCGACCGCTGGTGGATGCAGCTCGCCGACAGCGACGCCGGCCTGTACGCGCTCGGCGTCGCCTCGCAGTCGGGGCTGGACGTGGACATCTCGTATCCAGAGGTCTTCCCCATGCAGGTGCAGGGCGCGAAGGCGGCGAGAACGCTCGAGAAGCTCGTGGGGTCCGGCGTCTACGACCTCAAGTACTACTGGTGCGACTGGTTCCACGTGGGGGACATCCCGGTCCTGGTCAGCCGCACCGGGTGGACGGCCGTGCAGGGGTTCGAGATCAACCTGCTCGACGCGAGCCGCGGCGACGACCTGTGGGACGCCGTGATGTCCGCGGGTGAGGAGTTCAACATTCGCCCGACCGCCCCGGTCGAAGCCCGGCGGATCGAGGCGGGCATTATGAACTACAACTCCGACATGACGATCGAGAACAACCCATTCGAGATCATGGGCCTCGAGCGACTGGTGGAGGAGCAGCCGCAGGACTACATGGGCAAGGACGCCCTGGAGCGCATTCGACGGGAGGGCGTGCGCCGCAAGCTCGTCGGGGTGGAGTTCGGTGGCGACGCCCTCGAGGCCGAGCTCACCTGGTTCTGGCCGGTCGTCCGGGACGGCAAGGAGATCGGTCGCGTGACCGACGCGGTGTGGTCGCCCCGGCTCGAGCGCAACATCGGCTACGTCTGGGTTCCGATCGAGCTCGCCGAACCGGGGACGCGAATCGACATCGAGTCCGAGCACGGGCACATCGTGGGGACGACCGCGGCGATCCCGTTCCTCGACCCCAAGAAGGAGATCCCCGCGGCGCCGCTCGCGCCCGAGTGACGGAGGAGGGGACATGCGCAACACGCTCGACCGACGACCGCCGGCGACGGCGCCGCGCCCCGGGGGCATCCGCCGGGCGGTGCTGGCGATCGAACGCGCCACCAAGGAGGCGATCTGGGACTGCCGGATGTGCGGTCAGTGCATCCTGCACTCGACGGGGATGTCCTGCCCCATGCGATGCCCGAAGAACCTCCGCAACGGGCCGTGCGGCGGCGTGCTGCAGAACGGGAACTGCGAGGTCGTCCCCGACCACCGCTGTGTCTGGGTGCAGGCGTGGGAGGGGTCGCGAAGGCTTCCCCTCTGGCGGGACCACATGCTCCACGTGAACAAGCCCGTCGACTGGCGACTCCAGGGCACGTCGTCGTGGGAGAACCTGCTCACCCGGCGCGACGCCCACGCGCCCGCGGGGTGGATCGCCTACGAGCGGGAGGCTCGGGCGTGAGCCCGGAGCCGAGGAGCCGACTTCAGCGCCTGCTGCAGTCGGGGGAGTTCGTCGTCACCTGCGAGCTCGAGGCCAGCGACAGCGCCGACCCCGAGCCCGTCTACCGCCTCGCGGATGCCTTGCGCGGCAAGGTGGACGCGGTCAACTGTACCGACAACAGCGCGGCCCATCCGCACCTGTCCAGCCTCGCCGCGGCCCACCTGCTCCTCGACCGCGGGGTGGAGCCGATCCTCCAGCTCGCCTGTCGCGACCGGAACCGGCTGGCGCTCCAGGCCGATATCCTCGGCGCGGCCGCGCTCGGCGTTCGCAACCTCGTGGCGATGACCGGCGACGACGTGACGGCAGGCGATCACCCCGAGGCCAAGCCGATCTACGACCTCGATGCCATGCACCTGCTCCGGATCGCGCGGATCATGCGGGATTCCGGAACCTACCTGTCGGGGCGAAGGCTCGATCGACCGCCCAGCCTGTTCATCGGCGCCGTGGAGAACCCGTTCGCGCCGCCGATCGACTACCGGCCGATGCGGCTGGGGAAGAAGATCGAGGCGGGAGCCGAGTTCGTCCAGACGCAGATCGTGTTCAACCTCGAGCGGATGCGGACCTTCATGGCTCGGGTCGTCGAGCTCGGGCTCACCGAACGCGTCTTCGTGCTCGCCGGCGTCTACGTGCTCCGCTCGGCCCGGGCGGCCCGGTACCTGCGCGACCAGGTCCCCGGGATCGACGTGCCCGACGAGGTGCTGCGGCGCATGGAGGGCCTGCCGCCCGATCGACAGGCGGAGGAGGGGGTGCGGCTCGCCCTGGAGACCATCGCTCGCCTGCGCGAGATGCCGGGAATCTCGGGGATCCACCTGATGTCGATCCGCGGCGAGGAGGCCATCCTCCGGGTGGTCGAGGAGGCGGGGTTCCTGCCGCGCCCGGCGGTCGAGCCCGCTGCGGCCGGGTAACCTCACCACGGACGGCGCCGGCGTGAACGGGCGCGCCGAGCGCGCCGAATACGGGATGACCCGTGCGCTCCGACCGAGCGAGGACCGCCCGATGAAGCGATCGCTGATCACGCTGCTCGCGCTGGGGGTGCTCGCCATGCCCGCGTGCACGCGGACGATCGAGCGGGTGATCGTGAGCCCCTCTCCCGTCGCCGTGGACGCCGGAGGCGCCGGCTCGACCGCGGACGCGGTGGTGCAGGTCGTTCGCAAGGTCGAGCCCGCCGTCGTGAACGTCACCACGAACCTGTTCCAGCCCGGGTTCGGCCAACCCGGCCGCGGCGTGGGGAGCGGGTTCATCGTTCGCTCCGACGGCATCGTCGTGACCAACTACCACGTGGTGGAGGGCGCCACGCAGGTCACGGTGATTACGCCGCCGCCCGACTCGAAGCGGTACGCGGCGAGGGTGATCGGCGGGGATCCGTCCGCGGATCTCGCGGTCCTGAAGGTCGATGCGACGGGTCTTCCGACCGTGCCGCTGGGGGATTCCAGCACCCTCCAGCTCGGGCAGCCCGTGGTCGCGCTCGGATACGCCCTGGCCCTCAAGGGCGGCCCGACCGTGACGAGCGGGATCGTCTCCGCCCTGGGCCGAACCATCACCGCCCAGGACCCGAACTGCCGCACCGGCTGCCAGAACGGCACCCGCACCTACACGGGCGTGATCCAGACCGACGCGGCCATCAACCCCGGCAACTCGGGAGGACCGCTCGTCGACCTCGCGGGCCGGGTGGTGGGCATCAACACCGCCGGGGATCAGGGGGCCCAGAACATCGGCTTCGCGATCGCGATCAACACGGCGGAGCCGATCGTCGCCGGCGCGATCGCGCATCCCTCCGCCCCCGTTGCCTACCTGGGGGTCGCGGCCGAGGACGTGAGCCCGAGCCTCGCTTTCCAGTTCAACCTGCCGGTCCAGACCGGCGCCGTGGTTGTGGACACCGTTCCAAACGGCCCAGCCGACCGGGCCGGCATCCGGCCGGGGGAGGTGATCGTGGCGTTCGGCGGGACCCGGGTGACCGGAGCGGAGCAGCTCGGGTCCCTGATCCGCCGCCACGCCCCGGGCGACCGCGTGGACGTCGAGGTCGTGGCGCCCGACGGGAGCCGGCGCACCGTGACCGTGACCCTCGGCACAAACCCCGTGCCCGTCGGGTGAGCCGCGTTCCACGGCCGTACGCCGGTCGACCTTCCTGTGGCTCCTGGCCCGCGTCTCCTCGCATCCCGGGACGCCCTCGACGCCCGCCCCAGGTGCGCTAGGGTTGGTGGACGATGAAGGTGAGGCTTCGAAACCCGGACCGTGAGCTCGACCTCGCCGGCGGTCGGCGGGTCCGCGAGGTCCTGATCGAGCTGGGGATCGATCCGGACACCGTCCTCGTGATCCGGGACGGAGAGCTGCTCACGCGCGAGGAGCGCGTCTCGGACGACGACCGCCTCGAGATCCGCCCGGTCATCTCGGGGGGCGCGGCGTGAAGTGCCGCCGCTGCCGCCGGCCCGCGGTCGTGGAGGTTCGGCGTCACAACGCGGCGTTCTGCCGCCCGTGCTTCCTGCACCACGTGCGCGAGCAGGTCCGCCGAGCGATCGCCCGGCACGACCTCATCCGGCCGGAGGACCGCGTGCTGGTCGCGGTGTCGGGCGGCAAGGACTCGCTCGCGCTCTGGGACCTCCTGCTCGAGCTCGGCTACGAGGCCGACGGCCTGTACCTGGGCCTCGGCATCGGCGAGTACTCCGCAAGGTCGGGAGAGGTCGCCCGGGCCTTCGCGCGAAGCCGGGGCGTGACCCTCGTCGAGGTCGACCTTGCCCGCGAGTACGGGTTCGACGTGCCGACCGCGGGGCGGCGGGGCTCGCGCTCCACGTGTGCCGTCTGCGGGCTCTCGAAACGCTACGTGTTCAACCGGGCGGCGCTCGAGGGCGGGTACGACGTGATCGCGACCGGCCACAACCTCGACGACGAGGCGGCCACGCTGCTCGGCAACACCCTGCGATGGCAGACCGAGTACATGGCGCGCCAGTCTCCGCTCCTGCCCTCCGAGCCGGGCTTCGTCAAGAAGGTCAAGCCCCTGTACCGGGTCTCGGAGCTCGAGACCGCCGCGTACGCATTCCTCCGCGGTATCGACTACGTCGTGGAGGAGTGCCCGCTCGTCGCGGGGAACACCCAGCTCCGCTACAAGCAGGCGATGAACCAGCTCGAGCAGGCCTCGCCCGGCACGAAGGCCCAGTTCCTCCTCGGCTACCTCGAGCGGGCGGCGGCCCTGTTCGCCGCCGAGGACCGCTCGGAGCTGCGTCCCTGCGAGCGGTGCGGCCAGCCGACTCCCGGACGCTTCTGCGCGTTCTGCCGCGCACGGGCTCAGGTGCTCGGCGAGCGGCTGGAGCCCGTGACCGACCGCGAGCTTGCCCACGAGAGCTCCGAGGAGGTCCTGCCGGCCGAGGTCTACGGGCCGGCTGCGGTCGGCGGGAGGCCCAGCTGAGGCCTCCGTTCGCGCCGGGGGAGCGGGTGCTCCTCATCGACGGCCGCGGGCGCCGCTACTTGTTCCGGCTTCGCCCGGGAGAAACCTGGCACTCGCACGCCGGGGCGATCCCCCATGACCTGATCCTCGGCTCGAGCGAGGGCACGAGAGTCCACTCGACCGGCGGGATGGCGTTCTCGGCCTACCGGCCTCGCCTCGCCGACTTCGTGCTGAAGATGCCGCGGGGGGCCCAGGTCGTCTACCCCAAGGACCTCGCGGCGATCGTCGTGGAGGCCGACGTGTTTCCGGGCGCACGGGTCGTGGAGGCGGGCACGGGTTCGGGGTCGCTCACGATCGCGCTCGCGCGAGCCACCGGAACCCAGGGGCGCGTGGTCTCCTACGAGCTTCGGCCGGAGTTCCACGAGCGCGCCGTGCAAAACGTCGAGGCGTTCTTCGGCGAGGTACCCGTCTGGCTCGAGCTCCGGTGCGGCGACGTGCGCGAGGCGTCGGGGACCGAGGATTCGTTCGACCGGATGATCCTCGACCTGCCAGAGCCGTGGACCCTCCTCGAGACCGCGGGGCGGATCCTCGAGCCCGGGGGGATCCTCTGCGCCTACCTGCCGACCACCCCGCAGGTCCAGACGCTCGTGCTCGCGCTGCACGCCCACGGGTTCGAGCTCACCGAGACCTTCGAGACCCTCCGCAGGTCGTGGCACGTCACCGAGCGCAGCGTGCGTCCCGACCACCGGATGGTCGGGCACACGGGGTTCATCACGGTGGCCCGGCGGGGCCCTGCCGAGCCCTGAGGCGCACGAGACGCCGTCTCTCACGGGCGCGAGACGACCGACCGGCCATCGAGAACCGAACCTGCGGAGCAGGAAGTCGTTCGGAGCCGACCGACCGTACTCCCGCGCGCCTGCGTATCACGGAGAAAGGAGCCTCTCGCGCTCCCGGGCGCGCGAGGGGCCCGGCGTATACTGGCGCGTACGCGGGAGGTGACGTGATGCCCGAGCCGGATCCGCGCGAGCAGCAGGAGCGATACGAGAAGCAGATCCACGAGCTCCAGACCCAGGTGCGGTTCCTCGAGGACGAGGTCGCGCTCCTCCGGC
>JAJPHY010000095.1 GCA_021325015.1 Actinomycetota bacterium
GGCCGAGGCCTCCACCCGGTGAGGGTCGGGACGAGGCCCGCCCTCCGAGATCGGCTCAGCTCATCGCGGCGTCGGTGATCTCCAGGGCTCCGTCGATCACCTCGAAGCCCTCCGCGAGCTCCTCCTCGGTGATGCAAAGCGGCGGATTGGTCATGACCATGTTCCAGCGCACCTGGGTGAACAGGCCGTGCTCGTCGAGATGGCGTGCGACCGCCTTCATCTCCTCGCTGGTCCCGTTGAACGGCGCGAACGGCTCCATGGTCTCGCGGCTCCGGACCAGCTCGAGCGCCCCGAACAGCCCGATGTTGCGCACCAGCCCGACCGAGGGGTGCCGCTCCATCAGCCGGCGGTGGTGCGCCCGCATGAGCTCGCCCATCTTCCGGGCCCGCTCGATCAGGCCGTCCTCCTCGTAGACCCGAATCGTCGCGAGCGCCGCGGCGCAGGCCAGCGGATGGCTGTTGTAGGTGAGCCCGCCCCAGTACACGTGGTCGTCGAAGAAGCGGTGCACGCTCGGCCGCATCCCCACGGCGCTGAGCGGCAGGTAGCAGGACGTGAGCCCCTTCGCGACCGTGATGAGGTCCGGCACGACGTCCCAGTGGTCGACCGCGAACCACTCCCCCGTCCGGCCGAATCCGCTCATGACCTCGTCGGCGATCATCAGGATGCCGTACCGGTCGCAGATCTCGCGGACCCCCTGGAGGTAGCCGTCGGGCGGGATCAGCACGCCGTTCGCGCCCGTCACCGGCTCCAGGATGAACGCGGCGATCGAGTCCGGGTTCTCCAGCCGGATCGTCTCGTCGAGCGCGCGAAGCGCGGTCTCGGCGTCGTCCTCGGGCGCCTGCGGCCCGTGGTAGGTGTGGAGCACGTGGATCACGCCCGGCATCCCCGGCTCGTTGCCGAACCGGCGCGGCTCGCCCGTCAGCGTGATCGTGGCGAACGTCGCCCCGTGGTACGAGCGGTAGCGCGCGAGGATCTTGTGCCGGCCGGTCACCGCCCGCGCGATCCGGATGGCGTTCTCGTTGGCCTCGGCCCCGCCGAGCGCGAAGAAGACCTTGTCGATGTCGCCGGGGAACAGCTCGGCGAGCTTGCGTCCGAGGAGCGCGCGCGGCTCCGTGGCCATCGACGGGCTCACGTACGGGAGGGTGCGTGCCTGCTCGGCGATCGCCTCCGCCACTCGCGGATCGCCGTGGCCGATGTTCACGCCGATCATCTGGCTGTTGAAGTCGAGGTACCGCTTGCCGTCTGCCGTGAAGAACTCCGACCCGCGGGCGGTCGCGACCGGGATCGGCCGGGCATCCGCCTGCGCCTGCCAGTCGAACAGCGTGTGCCGAACGCAGAGGTCGACGATCTGGTCCGCCGTCAGCTCGCCCATGTGGCACTCCTTTCGCGAGCGCGAAAGTCTATCCTCCGCGGAGCGTGCCGCGCTGACCGCGGGATATACTCGCCGGGCACCACCCCATGGCCAATCAGCTCGCCTTCCCGACCCGCGGTCCGGCGGACCGGTGGGGGTTCGCCGCCTTCTGTGGCGCCATGGCCGCCCTCATCCTCGCGATCGTGCTCGTCTCGCCATTCGGCCCGAAGCGCGCGACCGCGGCCCGGGGCGAGGCGGGCGGGAGCGGGACGCTTCACCGGCCCGGCGGGTCGCTGGGCGAGGGAGTCTCCGACGTCCCGCCGGGCGCGCCCCCGCCCGGCGCGACGAACCCGACGCTGCAACGGATCGCGGCCCTCGGCGAGCCCGTGTACTGCGGAGCCGGGAGCAGGCCGCTCGTCGCGCTCACGTTCGACGACGGGCCCGGTCCGTACACGCAGGAGACGATCGACCTGCTGCGCTCGAACGGCATGACCGCGACCTTCTTCACGGTCGGCAAGCTGTACGCGGTCCCGCGCTTCCAGGGCCTGCTGCGGGAGGAGGCCCGGCTGGGCGCCGTAGGCGATCACACGTGGGACCACGTCTCCGTGAACGGCATGACGGCGAGCGAGCTCGACGCGGAGATCGGTCACACGCGCCGGGTGGCGTCCTCCGACGCGGGTGAGCCCGTGTTTCTGTTCCGGCCGCCGCTCGGCCAGCACGATCAGGCCGTCGACGCCTACCTGCGCTCGCAGGGCATGATCGACGTGCTCTGGAGTCTCGACAGCGAGGACTCGCAGGGGGCGAACGCCTTCCAGATCTACAGGAACGTGCGCGATCACCTCTCGGCCGGCGACATCGTGCTGCTCCACGAGAACCGCGGCACGACCCAGGCGGCGCTCCCGCGGATCTTGGAGCTGATCCGCAAGCGCGGCCTCCAGACCGTGACCGTGCCGCAGCTCCTCACGATGGATCCGCCGTCGAACGAGCAGCTCCGCTCGCACGCCTGTCCCTAGCTCAGCTCCGGTCGGCGAAGGCGACCACCCGGGCCGGTGGCCGAAGGCAGTGGTCCAGGTGCATCGACTGGTTGTAGCTGCCGACCCCGATCATCGCGACGACGTCTCCCTCACGAGCCTCGGGGAAGGGCAGGTCCTCCGCGAACAGGTCGTCGCCCTCGTTGATGTTCCCGGCCACGGTGACCGGTCGCTCCGGCGGGGCGTCGGCCGCGCGGCACAGGACCACCTCCAACGGCGCTCCGTAGATGAAGTGCTCGGGCGCCACGTTGTACCCGGCATCCAGCCCGACGAACGTCACCCCTCCCCGCTCCTCCACCGAGACGACGCGGGCGAGCAGCACCCCGCACTCCTTGACGAGGAAGTCCCCCGGCTCGCACGCGATCGTCGCGTCGAGCCCGGCGAGGTGCCGGACCAGGATCCCCGCGTACGCGTCCAGGTCGAGCGGGGCCTGCCCCGGACCCTGAGGAACGCCGAGCCCGCCGCCGGCGTTCACCTCGCGGATCGGGCAGCCGGCGACGGCGAGCCGCCTGGCCATCGCGGCGATCCGCTCCACCGCTTCCTCGAACGCCGGCAGGCCGTCGTTCAGGAACCCGTCGCCCACGTGGAAGTGGACGGTGTCGATCGTCAGCCGGTGGGCGCGCGCCACCTCCAGCGCCTCGTCGAGCTGCTCCTCGAGGATCCCGAACTTCGAGGGCCGGTCTCCGCCGCTGTACAGGTGCCCGCGACCGGCGCCCGAGGCCGCCCCGCGTCGCGGGTTCAGCCGGAGCCCGACCTCGCGCCCGCGGGCGCGGCGGCCGAACCGCTCGAGCTGGCTCACGAGGTCGACGTTCACGTGGACCCCGTGCGCCAGGATCTCGTCCAGGTCGCGCTCGGAGACGTTGGTCCCCGTGTAGCTGATCTCTCCCGGCTCCCACCCGTTGGCGATTGCGTGCCGGACCTCACCCGGCGAGCACACGTCCAGCCCGACGCTCTCGGGAGACCCGGGAGGGCCGAGGCCACGCACGAACGCGAGGACCGCGGGGTCGCGCTGCGCCTTCAGCGCCAGACGGAGCCGCAGCGCGGTCCCCGCTCGCTCGAACGCGCGCTGCAGCCCCCGCGCCTGCTCCTCGATTCGCGCGAGGTCGTAGACGTACAGCGGCGTCCCGCGCTCGAGCGCCAGCGTCTCCGCGTCGCGGCCGGCCACGTGGAGCCGGCCGCCCCGAACCTCGAGGCCGGGTCGCGCCCACCACGTCCGGTCGCCGGGGTCCCTCACGGGCTTCAGGCTAGCCGCCCCTCGTGGGCGGCGGCTACATTCCGGACGGTGAATCGGGTCCGATGCGCCTGGGCCGAGGGCGGGAGCCCGCTCATGCTCGCCTACCACGACGAGGAGTGGGGACTGCCCTCGCGCGACGAGCGGCACCTGTTCGAGATGCTGATCCTCGAGGGCGCCCAGGCCGGCCTGTCGTGGGAGACGATCCTCAACAAGCGCGAGGGCTACCGGAAGGCGTTCGCCGGGTTCGACCCGGACGGGGTCGCGCGCTTCGACGACCGGAGGGTCGAACGGCTGATGGCCGACCCGGGGATCGTCCGCAACCGCGCGAAGATCGAAGCCGCGATCGCCAACGCCCGTGCGTGGCAGGCGCTTCGGGCGGAGACAGGCTCGGCGGTCGAGCACCTGTGGTCGTTCGTCGGAGGAGCGCCGATCGACCATCACGTCCGGTCCCTCTCGCAGATCCCCGCGGAGACCGACGAGTCCCGTGCGATGAGCCGGGAGCTCAAGCGACGCGGGTTCCGCTTCGTCGGGCCGACGATCTGCTACGCGTTCATGCAGGCGGTTGGCATGGTGAACGATCACACGCTCTCCTGCTTCCGACGCCGCGGGCATCGACCGCGACCCTCGACCTGACTCGCAGTCGGGCGCGGCGGCGGGGCCGTCGGCGGGGCCCACCCGCATCGGTCTTGCTGCCGCCGGGACGCGCTTGTCACAATCCGCCGGTGACCGAGCGGGCGAAGATCGGCGAGATCCGGTACGCGCGGAGCGGCGGGATCGCCATCGCCTATCAAGTGATAGGTCATGCGGACGTCGACCTCGTCTACGTCCCGGACTACGTCTCCAACCTGGAGTTCGGGTGGGAGCATCCGCGCTGGCGGGCCTTCTACAAGCGCCTGGCTCGGCGCTTCCGGCTGATCCTGTTCGACAAGCGAGGAACCGGCCTGTCGGATCACGGCGCGCAGTTCGCGACGCTCGAGACGCGGATGGAGGACCTCCGCGCCGTGCTGGATGCCGTCGGATCGACGAGGACGGTCGTCTTCGGGGCGCACGAGGGGTGCGGAATGGCCGCGCTGTTCGCCGCCACCTATCCGGAGCGAACGCGCGCCCTCGTGCTCTTCCATCCGGCGGCGAAGGGCCCCGGGACCGACGATCCGCAGGCGCAGCGCGAGCTCAGCGAGCTGCGCGAGGGCTGGGGGACGCAGGCCTGGTGCGACGCGCTGCTCCGGGAGGGATGCCCCTCGCTGTACGACAGCGAGGAGGAGCGACGGCAGTTCGCACGGGAGCTGCGCGTCGGTGCGAGCCCGGCGGTCGCGTACGCGCTCAACCGGGCGTTCTACGAGACGGACTTGCGCGAGGTGTTGCCGGCGGTTCGCGTGCCGACGCTGGTGCTGTACCGGCGAGGCCGGTACACGGAGGAGCCCGACGCCCTCGACGTCGCGGCGCGCATCTCCGGCGCCCGAGCCATGCGCGTCTCCGGGAGCGACTACTTCGGTATCTTCCTGTCGCTCGACATCGCCGACGAGATCGAGCGGTTCGTCGCCGGCGAGGAGGCGCCGCAGGTTCCCGAGACGGTGCTCACGACGGTCCTGTTCACCGATCTCGTCGGATCCACCGAGCTCGCGAGCGCGCTCGGCGA
Source organism: Actinomycetota bacterium (assembly GCA_021325015.1). GTDB lineage: Bacteria > Actinomycetota > UBA4738 > UBA4738 > HRBIN12 > JAJPHY01. The sequence goes on from JAJPHY010000095.1 coordinate 5,253, forward strand.
CCACGCCTGGGGAGAGCTGCTCTCCGAGCACCACGCGCTCGTCCGGCGGGAGCTCTCGCGCTTCCGCGGTCAGGAGCGGGACACGGCGGGAGACGGCTTCTTCGCGACCTTCGACGGGCCCGCGAGGGCGATCCGCGCAGGACAGGCGATCGTGAAGGGAGTCCAGGGTCTCGGCCTCGACGTGCGTGTGGGCATCCATGTGGGCGAGTGCGAGATCCACGACGGCAAGCCGACCGGGATCGCGGTCAACATCGGGGCGCGCGTGGCGGCGGTCGCCGAGCCCGGCGAGGTCCTGGTCACCGGCACCGTTCGCGACCTCGTCGCCGGCTCGGGGCTCGAGTTCGCGGACCGTGGAGCCCGCGAGCTCAGGGGGATCCCCGGGTCCTGGAAGCTCTACGCCCTGTCCGCCGACACCCCCGCATAGGCTCGGACGGGGCACGTCGCCCACGCAGCAGCAGCTGGCCGGTGCGAGGCGCTCGCTCGATCGCTGCTTCGCCGCCTTCGAGGAAGGGTCACTCCCGCCCGCGGATGGCCAAGGGGCGAATTGCCAAGCTGAAGACCCGGATCGACGCCCTGATCGCCGAGGAGGCCTCGCTCACCCAACGGGTCGCACAGGTCGTCTCAGTGGCTCCGAGTGCCGTGGACGTCGCGGAGTGGGCGAGAGAGCTCGGGACGCTCCTTCGAGCCGCGACGGTGCACCCACGCAAGGCGCTGTTCCGCCTGCTCGTCAAGGAGCTTCGCGTGATGAGCGGCGAGGCGATCGTCCCCACGTACAAGATCCCGGCGCTGGCTCGCCCCCCTCCCCCGGAAGGTCAAGTGGTCTTGATTGAACGGTGTGCGAACCGACCTAACCCGACCGTTCGAGCGGAAGCGATTGTCGCCCGCTAGCCCCATGGGCCATCGAAGGAGTGGCTCGCCTATCGTCACCCGCTCCTTGGCCTCTGGGGTTGCGACCTTTGCGACCTTGAAGATGTGCGTCATGAGACACTCCGTTGGGATACTGTCACCCGCAGCCTTCTTCGCACCTTCTTGGCCAATGGGACCGCCGCCCAGGCTAATCGACTCTCCCACACGGCCGATTGACTGCCCGGACTGATCGAGCACGCGAGTATGATCGTTCTCCTGATCGACACTGAACCCATCGGGCCATAGCAGCATGACGAAGTCGGGAGAGGCGCCCTCAGTCCTCAGCATGACGCAGCCCTGGTGAATAGCCAGGCTCCCTTGAAGTAGCACGTCAGCGGTGCCCTCGTCCGGGGCATATGTTGCGATCACCGCGCCCGCATTCGAAGTGCATGAGCTGATGAGGAGTGCAGCGAGCGCCAGCAGCGAGCATCGAGCAATCGCTGCCGTCTCTCTGCATCGATGGATGCCCATCTGGATTCGCCCCCCAGATCGTTGCCCCGGTTGCAGGGCTCGACTTCCCTTGGCATCACGCGGCAATCTTCACCCTGATCCCAAGGGCATCCAGGTAGTTCTGAGCCATGAAGATCGCGTTGCCATCCGATGTATGTCCCTTGTTGATGCCGTATGCGCTGTTCCCGTAGAACCAGGGCGCGCCGCTATCCCCCGGCTCGCTGCAGCACGACACTCGAATCCAGGTGGGGTCGTACGTCTTGTCGTCGAATCCTTGGTTCGTCGGGTTGTAGTTCTTCGAGTAGATCTGTCCACACCCGTAGCCGCTTGTCCTTCCGTAGTGGCAGACGGGATTCCCCACGACCATCCCCGACCGACTCGTCCTGGAAGTGATGTTCCTCGTGGAAGAGCCGCCGTCCTTGATCTTGTTGACGTCCGGCATGTTGGGGGTGTGGAACCACTGCGCATCCTGGCTGCCGCCCCATGCCTGTGCGACGAAGTTCAAAGTAACGCCGTTCTCCGTGACATTGTTGTTCGGGTAGTGCGCCGCGGAGGCGACCCCATCCGCTCCTCCAGCGGTTGGGGTGACGCTGAACCCCGAAGTGCAACCCCCATTCGGCGAATCGAGGTTGAGACCACCGTACGAATCCACATCGTCGGTAGTGCCGCCCACTTCCACCGTCACACTAGCCGCTGGCATTGGCGCATCCGTCGCGGCGATCTGCGACGTCAGGACGTCGATGTCTTGCGGTGTCGCGACGGTCACAAGCAGGGTTCCAGTTCGAATATCGAGGTCAAGCGAAGTGATGAGCGCAGGATTAAGATTCCAGACTTCTTTCATCGCAGCCAGAAGAGCGGACTCAGTAAACGGTGTCTCGTTGACCTCTACAAACGGCAGAAGCTCGGGGAGGTTGGCCGCAACTATCGCATCCTTGACCGTGGCGCCCCCTCCAGGACTGGAGAGCACGGTGATCTTGTACGTGGGCGCAAGGTCCACAAACATTCCGCCGAAACCCGGAGTGCCGCTGCTCTCGAGGTACTCTTGGAGCGCTCCCGCAAGTGGGACAAGGTCGAGAGCCGTGCTGAGAGAGTCAGCGGCAACCCCCAGCGTTCGTGCAACCTCGGCTTCGTCCCTCGCGAGGGCTCCGTCACCCGCAGGAGCCGGGACTGTCTGACGCGAACGCGACACAGCGGTCGTTGAGTCGACGCTGTTGGACAAGTCGGGGATGCCGATCACGCTTGGCTGGGTCATCGACTGTACGACATGCGGCCGCGGAACCGGGCGCGGGGCCGCCAGACTGGGACTCGCAACCAGGAGTCCCGCCGTCAGCAACATCGCCGCGACCACGCTTAGCCTGATTCGTCCCCTCATCGGTGCCCCCCCATTCCCTCCTCTCGTGGATCGTCTGCCCGGCAGAAACGTCGCCTGCTGGCCCGCTCAGACCGTCCGGCAACCTCGCGGCACAAACGGTGAACGTCGACGGGTGGGCCAGGTTGCCTCAGGCTTAGAACTTGGCGCCTGAACTGCAGGCGTGGATCGCCCTCCAGCGAGCACGGATCAGCTCGCGAAACCCCTCCTCCTCCTGCGTCCAGTTGCACGATCACCATACCGGTACCTGACCGGATCGACGAAGGAACTCTCGTCGCGACACCACACGCGCAGCAGCGTCCGTCGCGGCAAACAGCAGAGTGTCGGCACGTGTACGGATGCGCTCAGTCACCGGCGGGTCCAACGCTTCCCAACCGTCCGGGGGGCGATTCGAGTGCGTCTGCGGCGCCCTTGCTCCCGCTGGAGCGAGGCGCGGCGTCCTACGACTTCGACGCCGCCAAGGAGTCCACACGGTGGGTCACCCCCTTTGCCAGCACCCGGCCGTCGCCTGAACCGCCCCGGTTTCACCGGAGGCTCAGTTCGTTGAGTCCCACGCCTTCCCGTGAGCCCTCCTTTCGATAGTAGGCGGCCTCGAACTCCGCCGGTGGCACGTGAC
>JAJPHY010000051.1 GCA_021325015.1 Actinomycetota bacterium
CGACCATCGAGGTCACCGCCGACGTGACCGAGGAGCTCGGCTCGGAGGTCAACGTGCTCTTCCAGGTCGACGCCCCGCCGATCCAGACCGAGGAGACGATCGCCGCCGCCGACGCCGCGCCCGACGAGGGCGCGATGCCGTTCCTGGCGGGGAGCGGATCCACGATGTTCTGCGCTCGGGTGGACGCCCGCACCCGCGCGCGACCCGGAGCCCGAATCCGCCTGTCGGTCGACCCCCGGCGGTTCCACTTCTTCGATCCGGACACCGGGCTCGCGATCGAGCCCGTGAGCCGGTGGACGGCCCCCGTCTAGCCCATCCCGGCTCGCCGGAGCCGCGCCCGGCCGAACCTCAGAGCTTGTAGCCGAACCTCCTGAGCAGCGACTTCCGCTCGGCCACGTCCTCGTCCGTCTCGACCCCGAGCGGACTGCCGCCGTCGATCACGCCCAGGATCCCCCGCCCGCCCTCGGTCTCGGCGACGACCACCTCGACGGGGTTGGCCGTCGCGCAGTAGATCCGGCACACCTCGGGGACGGCTTTCACGGCGTTCAGCACGTTGATCGGGAACCCCTCGCGCATGAGCACGACGAAGCTGTGGCCGGCGCCGATCGCCTGCGCGTTTCGGACGGCGAGGTCCACGAGCTCCGGGTCGTTCCCGGTGCGGCGGATGAGCCGCGGACCGCTCGATTCGCAGAACGCGATTCCGAACCGCAGCCCCGGAACGGCTCCGACCAGCACCTCGTGCAGGTCCTCGACGGTCTTGATGAAGTGGGACTGCCCGAGGATGAGGTTTACGTCCTCGGGCTTGTCGAAGCGAACCACCGTTGTCTCCATCTCGAGCTCCTCAGCCGGCCAGGGTCCGGACCCGCGCGATGAGCCCGGCGAGCAGGGCGATCCGCGGAACCACGCTGGTCAGGTCCATCCACTCGCTCGGCCCGTGGTCGTCGCCCCCGATGGGGCCGAGACCGTCGAGCGTCGGAACGCCGGCCGCCGAGGTCGTGTTCGCGTCGGAGGCCCCACCGGTCGCGGCGTCGTGCAGCTCGAACCCCAGCTCCGCGGCGACCCGGGTCGCGAGGTCCGCGAGCGCGACCGCGCCGCCCCTCTTCTCCATCGGCCGATGCCACTTTCCGGCACCGACGCGGACCTCGACGTCTGGGACCACGGCCGTGCGCGCGATTCGCTCGACCTCGGCCTCGGCCTCGGCGAGCGTCTGCTCGACGGGCGAGCGGATGTCGACCTCGACCACGCATCGCTCCGCGACGACGTTCGGACGGGTCCCACCGCGGACCACCCCGGCGTTCACCGTGACGCCCGGCCAGCGACCGTTCAGCTCGTGGAGCGCGACGACCGTGTGCGCGGCCTGGAGCACCGCGCTCCGGCCCTTCTCCGGCTCGACCCCGGCATGCGCCGCCCGGCCGATCACCTCGATGCGGTAGTCGGATACGCCCTTGCGCGCGGAGACGACGTCTCCGTTGGCCCGCGCCCCTTCCAGCACGAACGCGACATCGGCCTCGCGCGCCGCCTCCAGGATGTGCTGGCGAGACCAGGGCGACCCGATCTCCTCGTCGGGGTTGCAGATGTAGGTGATCTGCCCGAACCCGTCCTCGCCGAGCTCTCGCAGCACGTCGACCGCGAAAAACCCGGTCAGCAGCCCGCCCTTCATGTCGGAGACCCCAGGGCCGAACGCGCGGTCGCCCTCGATGCGAAAGGGTCGCTCCGCGACGGTGCCGGGGTCGAAGACCGTGTCGGTGTGACCGATCATCAGCACGCGGGGACCGCCCGAACCCGTCCGCCGGCCGATGACCAGGTCGCCGAGCTGCGGCTCGCCCTCCGCCGGTCGGTGTCGAAGACGCTGCACGCGCCACCCGGCCGCCTCGAACCGCACCTCGCACAGGTCGGCGACCCGGTTGACCCCGTCGGGCGTGTACGAGCCGCAGTCGACGTTGACCATGGCCCGCAACGCGTCGATGAACTCGTCGTACCGGGACGCTGCAGCGTCGAGCAGCCTGCGCGGGTCCATGGCGCGGCAAGTATACGGGCGGCGGCGATAGCATCCCGCGGTGATGCGACGGCGCCGCTGCGAGCTCGACGGGTGGTGGCGTTTCGGGCTCGCGGTGGTCGGCACCGTGTTCCGCGCCTGCTTTCGTCTGCGCGTCACCGGCATCGAGCGCGTCCCGGAGCGAGGGCCCGCCATCCTCGCCGGCAACCACGTGAGCGGGCTCGACGGCGTGGTCGTCGCCCTCGTCGTCGGCCGGCTCAGGCGACGAGCGACCCGATTCCTCGCCGCGGCGGAGTTCTTCGAGCGCTTCCCCGCATCCTGGGCGCTTCGGACCTACCGGCAGATCCCGCTCCGGCGCGGGGGTGGCGACACGGGGGCGCTCGACGAGGCGATCCGAGCGATCCGGTCGGGGGCTCTCACCGGGATCTTCCCCGAGGGGCGCGTGAACCCCGATCCGCAGAGCGGCCTGCAGCGCGGGCGACGGGGTCTCGCGAGGATCGCCCTGGCATCCGGTGCGCCCGTGATCCCCGTCGGCGTGTGGGGGACCCAGCGCCGCTGGCCCCGCTCCGGCCTGCACCTTCGCCCTCCGCTTCGTCCCGTGGTGGCCGTCGCCTTCGGCGACCCGGTGCCCCCCCGAGGGCGCGTCACCTCGCCGGAGGACGTCGAGCGGTTCACCGATCTCGTCATGGCCGAGGTTGCCGAGCAGACCGAGGAGGCCCGGGCGCTGGCCGAGGCCGAGGGGTGAGGCGGGCGCCGTCCCCCGATCGTGACCCGCGCGGGCTCCGGCTCCTCGGGATCGGGACCGTCTCCGGCCCCCCAGCCGTCCGCACTCGGCCTGCTACCTTGAACTGGGGCGAACACGGCGGAGGAGGAGGCGACCGTGTCGACCGAGCGGGAAGGCCGGGTCGCACGCCCCGGGGCGCCGGCGCTGGCTCCGGACGGACCGTGCCGGTGGCGGATGGAGCCGGTGGGCGTGATGCGCGTTCCCGGGATCGTGTACGCGTCCGAGCGGCTGGTGCCCGACATCGTCCGGGACGGCTCGCTGGCGCAGGTGGCCAACGTGGCAACCCTTCCCGGAATCGTCGCTGCCTCGTTCGCCATGCCCGACGTCCACCTCGGCTACGGCTTTCCGATCGGCGCGGTCGCCGCGACCGACGTCGAGGGTGGCGGCGTCGTCTCACCTGGTGGCGTCGGATTCGACATCTCGTGCGGCGTGCGCCTGCTGGTCTCCGACCTCGAGCTGGAGGCCGTTCGACCCCGACTGGATCGGCTCATGAACGCCCTGGACACCCGTGTGCCCAAGGGAACCGGGGCGGGTGGGGTCTGGAAGAGGTTCCCCGAGCGCGACCTCGACCGCCTGCTGCTGGAGGGCGCGCGCTTCGCGGTGGAACGCGGCTTCGGCGTCGAGCGAGACCTCGCCCGGTGCGAGGACGGGGGCGTGTTCCAGGGCGCCGACCCGGAAGGGGTCGGCGCCCGCGCACGCCAACGCGGGCTGGGACAGCTCGGAAGCCTGGGCTCGGGGAATCACTTCCTCGAGGTTCAGGTGGTGGACGCGGTCTTCGACCCCGTGGCGGCCGAGGCATTCGAGCTCGGGCGGGGACGGGTTTGCGTGATGATCCACTGCGGCTCGCGGGGTCTCGGCCACCAGGTCTGCAGCGATCACGTCGAGCTCATGTCGGGCGCCATGACCCGATACGGGATCGAGGTCCCCGACCGGCAGCTCGCCTGCGCGCCCGTCGAGTCGCCTGAGGGCCGCGCCTACCTGAGCGCGATGGCCGCCGCGACGAACTACGCCCGCGCGAACCGGCAGCTCCTCACCCACGCGGTGCGCCAGGCGTTCGCGGAAGCGGCGGGGCCGTGCCGGCTCGACCTCCTCTACGACGTCTCCCACAACCTGGCCAAGCTCGAGGAGCACCCGGCGGGCGGCCGGCCGCGCCTCCTGTGCGTGCAGCGCAAGGGGGCCACGCTCGCCCTGCCGCCGGACGATCCCCGGCTGCCTGAGGATCTCCGGCCCTTCGGCCAGCCCGTGCTCGTTCCCGGCTCGATGGGCACGGCCTCGTACGTGCTGGTCGGCGTCCCGGGAAGCGGCGCGTGGCACTCGACCTGCCACGGCGCCGGGAGGAGGATGAGCCGGCACGAAGCCACCCGCCGGATCGGCGGCCGGGAGCTCCGGGAGCGCCTCGAGCAAAGCGGTGTCCGCGTTCGCCCGGGATCGCTCCGAGGTCTCGCCGAGGAGGCCCCGTTTGCCTACAAGGACGTCGACGAGGTCGTGGCGACCTGCGAAGGGGCGGGTCTCGCCCGGCGCGTGGCGCGCCTGCGGCCCGTGGGGGTCGTCAAGGGCTGAGCGCGCCCGCGCCGAGGTGCCGCACGAACCACTCGGCCGCGAGGTCGCAGACCCGCTCGAGGGCGCCGGGCTCTTCGAACAGGTGGGTCGCGCCGGGAACGATCTCGAGCGCGCACTCGCACCGCAGACGGGCCGCCGCCTCGCGGTTCAGCTGCAGCACGACCGGGTCGTTGCCTCCGACGATCAGCAGCGTCGGCGCGCGCACCCGCTCGAGGGAGCCACCGGCGAGGTCCGGCCGCCCGCCCCGGGAGACGACCGCCGCGATGACCTGGCCCAGCTCCGCCGCGGACACGAGCGCCGCAGCCGCCCCCGTGCTCGCGCCGAACAGCCCGACCGGCAGACCCGACGTCTCCTCGCGCCGCTGCAACCAGTCGACCGCTGCCGACAGCCGGCTGGACAGCAGCCCGATGTCGAAGACGTTGGCGCGGTCGGCCTCCTCCTCGGGTGTGAGCAGGTCGAAGAGCAGGGTGGCGATGCCCCGTTCGTTCAAGGAGTCGGCCACCGCCAGGTTCCGCGGTGAGTGCCGGCCGCTCCCGCTCCCGTGGGCGAAGGCCACCACGCCAAGGGGACCCGCGGGGACCCGAAGGAACCCCGGGAGCCTGGCCGACCCGGCCTGGAGCTCGACCTCGCTCATCTCGTCCCAAGACGCGGAGGGCCGGTCGGTCGACCGGCCCTCCGGACTCGCCTCCCCGACCGTCACATCACGGTGACGGCAGAGATCAGGTTGGAGTCGCGCAGCTTGCGAAGCGCCTCCCGTTCGATCAGACGCACCCGCTCTCCCGACAGCCCGAGTACCTTCCCGGTCTCGCGCAGCGAGAGCGGTTGGCCGTTCTCCAGGCCGTAGCGGAGCGCGACCACGTGGCGCTCGCGCTCGTCGAGCACGCGCTGGACCGCGTCGCCGATCTCCTCCCGCAGCAGGGCGTCCTCCACCTCGTTGAAGGCCGCGTCGGAGTCGACCTCCTCGATCAGGTCGCCGAGCTCCGTGTCCTCACCGACCGGCGACTGAAGCGACAGCGGCTCGCGCCGGCCCATCTCGGTCAGGTCGTCGATCTCCTCGGTGGTCGTGTCCAGGGCCTTGGCGAGCTCCTCGCGCGTCGGCTCGCGCCCCATCGTCTGGGCGAACTGGAACCGGGTGCGGTTGAGCTTGCGCAGGCGGTCGTGGATATGCACCGGCAGACGGATGGAGCGCGAGCGATCGGCGATCGCCCGGGTGATCCCCTGCCGGATCCACCACGTCGCGTAGGTGGAGAACTTGAAGCCCCGGCGCCAGTCGAACAGCTCGACGGCGCGCATGAGCCCGATGTTGCCCTCCTGGATGAGGTCGAGCAGCGGCAGCCCCTGTCCCTGGTACTTGCGGGCCACCGAGACCACCAGCCGAAGGTTGGCCATGATGAAGCGCTGTCGGGCGGCCTCGGCCTGCCGGACCGCCTGACGGGCCTTCATGATCGACTTCTCCGAGCGAAGCCGGCCGGAGCGGAGCTTCTCCTCCGCCTCCTTGCCGTGCTCGATGATGATGGCGAGCTCGACCTCCTCCTCCTTGGTGAGGAGTGGCTCGCGCGCCGCGGCCTCCAG
>JAJPHY010000046.1 GCA_021325015.1 Actinomycetota bacterium
ATCAGGGACCTGATCCTCGATCCGAGCCGCGACTACCAGCCCCACGGGCGGGCCTGACGTGGAAGGATGTCCCGAGACACCTGTGCACGATGTCTCGAGACATCACACACGTGGGGCGGGCAGGATTCGAACCCGCGACACGAGGGTTAAAAGCCCCCTGCTCTGACCAGACTGAGCTACCGCCCCTGCCGCACGAGTCTACGGCGGGAACCCGTCCTTCCCGGCCCCCGTCCAAGCCCCGACGACGATCAAGGAGGAGCCCATGAAGGGCAACGTGAAGTGGGGCGTCGCGGGACTGGTCCTCGGCCTGGCCGCGGCGCTCGCGATCCCGTCGCTCGCCCAGACCTCTCCGCCCCCAACGCCGGGCAGCTCGGGCCGCACGGTGACGGTGAGCGGCACCGCCACCATCCGGTCGGCGCCCGACGAGGCGGTGGTCTCGCTCGGCGTGCAGACCCAGGCGCCGACGGCCCAGCAGGCCCTGCAGGACAACGCACGCAAGATGACCGACGTCATGAAGGCCCTCCTCGGCGCCGGCCTCAAGCAGAGCGATATCGCGACGACCAACGTCAGCCTGTACCCGAACTACAACAGCGACGGAACCGCGGTGATCTCGTTCGTCGCCGAGAACGACATCCAGGCGACCGTCCACGACATGGGCAAGGTCGGCTCGGTCATCGACACGGCGGTGGCCGCCGGGACGAACGTGACGAGCGGGATCTCGTTCCAGCTCTCGGATCAGAACCAGGGGCTGGATCGCGCGCTCCAGGCCGCCGTCGCCGACGCGCGGTCCAAGGCCGAGACGCTCGCCGCCGCCGGCGGCGCCACGCTCGGCCAGGTGATCTCGATCACCGAGACGGCCGCGCCGAATCCACCTCCCATCATGTACGAGAAGGCGGCCGCGGCCCCCTCGACCCCCGTGTCGCCCCCCACGCTCGAGACCCAGGTGAGCGTCACCGTGGTCTGGGCGTTGTCCTGAGCGAGGTACGAACCCGGACCGGCGGAACGCCGCCTCAGCCCGTGGCGTTCCGCCGGTACCGGTTGGTGATCGGCACCCGTCGATCCCGCCCGAACGCCTTCGGCGTGATCTTGTCTCCCGGCGGAGCCTGCCGGCGCTTGTACTCGGCCCGGTCGATCATCGCGATCACCCGATCGACGAGCGCCGGGTCGAACCCCTGGGCGGCGATCTCCTCGGGAGATCGGTCCTCCTCGACGAACGCCTCCACGATCGGGTCGAGCTCTTCGTAGGGCGGGAGGGAGTCCGTGTCCCGCTGGTTCGGGCGGAGCTCGGCGGATGGCGGCTTGTCGAGTACCCGCTGTGGGATTGGCGGGCGGTCGTCGAGGCCGTTCCTCCAGCGCGCCAGCTCGTAGACCAGCGTCTTCGGGACGTCCTTGATCGGCGCGAACCCCCCGGCCATATCGCCGTACAGCGTGGCGTATCCGACCGCGTACTCGCTCTTGTTCCCGGTCGCGAGGCAGAGCGAGCCGAACTTGTTCGAGACCGCCATCAGCAGGTTGCCGCGGATCCTGGCCTGGAGGTTCTCCTCGGCGACCCCCTCCGGCGTGCCGCGGAAGGCCTCGGCGAGCGCGCGGCGGTAGGCGGCGAACACCTCGTCGATGCGGATCTCGTCGAGCCTGACCCCCAGTCGCCGGGCGATCTCCTCGGCGTCCTCGAGGCTCTCCCGGGACGTGAAGGGCGACGGCATCGTGAAGGCGCGCACCGCGGCCGGCCCGAGGGCGTCGGCGGCGATCGTCGCGACGAGCGCGGAGTCGATGCCTCCCGAGAGTCCGAGGACCACCTCGGCGAACCCGTTCTTGCCGACGTAGTCGCCCAGCCCGAGCTCGAGTGCCCGGTAGACCTCCTCCGGCCCCTCCGGCCACTGGGGTCGGTCCTCCGCGACCGACCCGCCCTCGCGGATCTCGACCACGAGCAGGTCCTCCTCGAACATGCGGGCCCGGTGCACGAGCTCGCCCGAGGGCGACACGACCATGCTGCCCCCGTCGAAGACCAGCTCGTCCTGGCCGCCGACCGCATTCACGTACACGATCCACGCGCCGGTCTCGCGGGCCCGGTCCCGGCAGATCTCGTACCGCTCGGAGACCTTGCGCCGGTGGTACGGCGACCCGTTGATGTTCAGCACCACCGGGACGCGCTCACGGGCATACGTGTCGAACGGCGGGCCGGGCTGCCAGGCGTCCTCACAGACCGACAGGCCGAGCGCTGAGGACCCCAGGCGGACCGTGCACGGCGCGTCGCCGGGCGCGAACGTCCGCCGCTCGTCGAAGACCCCGTAGTTCGGGAGCTTGACCTTGTGGTACCGGGCGTGCACGGTCCCGCCGCGGAGCAGGGCCGCCGCGTTGTGGAGCCCGCGCTCGCTTCGGTCGACGAAGCCGACCAGCACCGCACACCCTCCCGCGGTCCGGGCCGCCAGGTCGCCAAGCGCCGCGAGGTTGTCGTCCACAAACGCGGGGCGGAGGACCAGGTCCTCCGGTGGGTAGCCGGTGATGGCGAGCTCGGGGAAGCAGACGACGTCGGCTCCCAGGTCCGTGGCTCGGGACGCCCACTCGGTCATCGCGGCGACGTTGCCCGCGAGGTCGCCGACGGTGGTGTTTACCTGGCCGAGCGCGACGCGCACCACATTCGCAAGCCTAGCGCCCGGCGGGACCCCTGCTACTCCAGCCCGCCGATGTCCAGGTTGTATGCCTCCCAGATCAGGTCGGCCCCGACCTGCCGGTGCCGCACGATCATCCCGAGGAGGCGCTGGATGTCGTCACGGGCCTGATCGAGCGGCCACTCCTCCCCGATCCCCGGCTTCTCGAGCCGCGCGATGAGCTCCTCGGTCCGCTCGCGCATCACCGGGTGCTCCTGCTTCAGGCGCGTGATCTGGGCATCCAGGCGCGGGGCCCGGAGGAGGATCTCGTCGTACAGGCCGTCCGGCCGCTCGGTGACCTCGACGTGCTCGTCGATCGTCTCGCGGAGCTGGAGCAGGCGGAGCGAGACCTCGCGGGTCCACTCCGGGAGCTTGCCGGCCGCGGCGCGCGAGATCGCGTGCTCCACCTCGACCAGCGCGTGGTGGAGGTCCGCGCGGCGGCGCCCAACCTCCCGCAGCGTCGGGCTGGGCTCTTGCGACCGACCGGCCGCCTCCGCCTCGAACCCATCGTCGCTCATGCCGGCACTATAGGAGGTTCGGCCGGGCTCGGGACGGGCTCGAGCAGCGAGCGGGCTCGTGCCGCCGAGACGAGGTTGCCCTTGAACTCGAACCGCTCGAGCGCTTCCTCGAGCGCCCGGTGGGCGTCACCGGCCTTGCCGGCGCGCTGCAGGACCTCCGCGAGATCGGCGAGGGCGTTGCCCTGGGCATCCGGCTCGTCGCCGTCCCGGGCGAGGGACGCCGCCTCCCGTGCCAGCCGCTCGGCCTCCTCGAAGAGATCCCGACGCGCCAGCACCTTGGCGCGCACGGAGCGCCACAGCACCTGGTTGGTGAGGTCGTCCTCGGTCGATGTGCTCTCGACCACTCGGGTGAGCCCCTCCGCCTCGTCGAGCCGGTCCTGCTGGTATAGCGCCTCGGCCAGGATCGCCGCCGTCGTGCACGCGTAGTCCGACGCGCCCATGCGGCGGAGCGCCTCGTAGTCCGTCCGGAGCTCCGCCTCGGCGGCGGCCGGGTCGCCGGCCAGCATCTCGATCGTGCCCGAGTCGATCGAGATCGTGGCCGCGAGCATCTTCCACCCGAGCTCCTGGAGCGCGGCTCGGCTTGCGCGGTAGTGAGCGCGCGCGGCCTCGAAGTCCCCGAGCATGGCCTCCAGGTGCGCGAGCGCGCAGCGGGTGAGCGCCTCGACCTTGCGGTCGCCCCGGGCGCGCTCGATGAGCTCCTCGCACCGGGCGACGGCCTCCGGCACCGGCGTCGGACCGTAGAGCACGCACCAGGCCAGGGCGGTGAGCACCCGCGTCTCCATCAGCGTATCGCCGGCGAGCCGCGCGTGCTCGATCATGCGGCGGGCGGCCTCCTCGGCCTTGCCGTACCGGCCGTTCGTGAAGTGGATCTGCGTGAACAGGCGCCAGGCCTGGGCGAGCAGGGCGTGGTCGCCCGCCGCCTCGAACGCGGGGATCAGGCGGTCGAGCTCCTCCATCACCGTACCGCCGACCTCGGCCGCGTTCGTCGTGTAGCGCTGGCGGAGGCGGACCACGTGCGCGGTCGTCCGAAGGCGCTCGTCGCCGAGCGCCGCCGCGTCCTGGGCGGCGCGTACGAGCGCTTCGTCGGCCCGCTGGAGCTCGCCGGACTCGATCATGGCCTCGGCCGCTTCGAGGAGGAGCGCTGGCCGGCGGGGATCGTCGTCGGGGAGCAGCGCCGCGGAGCGCTCGAGCAGGTTGCCGGCCGCCGGCATGTCCCCGCGGGCGAACGCGCGTCGTCCGGCGGAGGACAGGTACTCCGCGCCCCGGAGCCCGATCTGCCTTGTCTCCTCGTCCACCGTGCCGAGCTGGGTGCGGATCACGAATGCCTGCTCGAGGTGGTAGCCGCGGATCTCCTCGAACTCCGCGACCCGGTCGGACCCCACCGCCTCGATCCAGTCGACGAATCGGCGGTGGAGCTCGGCCCGCGTCCGCTTGAGGAGTCCGCCGTAGGCGGCATCGCGGATCAGGGCGTGCAGGAACCGGTAGGCCTCCATGCCGGCGAACCCGGGCTCGTGCGGGCCGATCAGCTCCTTGCGGGTGAGGGAGCGCAGGCTCGGGGCCACGTGCTCCCGGAGCTCGGGAGGGGAGAGCTCCTCGACGGCTCCGCGGAAGAAGACGTGCCCGACGACCGCACCTCGTTCGATCACGACCCGCTCGGTCGGGCCGAGCCGGTCGAGCCTGGCCGTGAGCAGGGCAGAGATCGAGGGCGGGATCGTGAGCTCGCCAGGATCGCACGTGAGCACCCAGCGGCCGTTCGCGTCCCGCCTGAGGACCCCCTCGTCGATCAGCATCGACAGCATCTGCTCGACGAAGAGCGGGTTTCCCTCCGCCGCTTGGACGATGCGGGTGCGCATCGGAGCGTCGGGGAACTCGTCTCCGAGGAGGTTCTGCACCACGACCGCGCTCTCGTCGATCGAGAGCGGCTCCAGGACGATCCGGCGCACGTTCTCGGTTTCCTCGATCCACTCGGCGTGTTCCTCCAGCAGGTCGGGTCGCGAGGAGCACACGAACACGAGCGGCGCCCGGGCGGAGTCCGCGACGTAGCGGATGAGATCGAGAAACGTGTCCTCGGCCCAGTGGATGTCGTCGATCACCACGATCGTGGGGCGATCGCCCGAAAGGATCTCGAGGTACCGGCGCGCGGCCCAGAAGGTCTCCTGCACGGGAACGACCTCGTCCGAGAGCCCGACCGCGCCGGCCAGCCGGTCGATCACGTCGGTGGCACCGGAGACGACCGAGGAGAGCTTCGCGCGAGCCACCTCGAGCGGGTCGTCGTCCTCGATTCGAGCCGACGAGCGCACGATCTCGGCGAGCGGCCAGAAGGTGATGCCTTCGCCGTACGAGAGACAGCGCCCGTGAACGGCCCGCGCCGAATCGTCGGCGCGCGAGAGGAACTCGCGCAGGAGTCGCGACTTGCCGACGCCCGCGGGGCCGAACACGGTGACGAGCTGAGCGCCGGACCCGGTCGCCGCGCGCTCGAGGGCGTCGAGGAGGATCCGGAGCTCCTCGGCTCGGCCGACCATCGGGGCGTCGAACCGGCGCGCGATACCCTCCTCCGTGCGGCTCACGCCGAGCAGGCGGAACGCCGGAACCCGCTCGGCCTTCCCCTTGAGCTCCAGCGGCTCGACCGCTTCCACCTCGACCGCGTCCCGCACCAGGCGGTAGGTGGGCTCCCCGATGAGGACCTCGTTCCCCGGCGCCGCCTGCTCGAGGCGGGCTGCGGTGTTGACGGCGTCCCCGGTCACCAGCCGTTGGCCGGCCGTCACGTCCCCAGCCACCACTTCGCCCGTATAGACGCCGGTGCGGTTCTCCAGGCGCACGCCCCATCCGGCCTCGAGCCGTTCGTTCACCCGGACGAGGGTCTGCTTCATGTCCCACGCGGCGCGCACCGCGCGAAGCGCGTCGTCCTCGTGCAGCCGCGGGAGACCGAAGACGGCCATCACGGCGTCGCCGATGAACTTCTCGACCGTGCCGCCGTGTCGCTCGAGGACGGCCTTCATCTCCTCGAAGTAGACCGAGAGCACCTCGCGCAGGCGCTCGGTGTCGAGGCGCTCGCCGAGGCTCGTCGACCCCTTCAGGTCGCAGAAGACGATCGAGACGGTCTTGCGGACCTCCTGCTTGGGCACGTCGGGAACGAGCTGGGCTCCGCAGAAGCCGCACAGGCGGAACCGGTCGGGGTTCTCCTCGCCGCAACTCGGACAGACCTGCACGGCGGGAGTCTAGGGCCCGGGTCCGGCCGGCACCAGCGGCGAAGCCGGGCTGCAAGCGGCGCCGGTCGTGGCCGGCCACGGCCCTGGCTCGGGCCCTCGCCTCAGATTCGCCCCCTCAGATCTTGAGGCGCGATCGGAGCCAAACGAAGGCCATTGTCAGATGCGACCCTTCGGGTCGTCCCCGTTCGCGAGCACAGTGATCTTCCATCCTCCATCCCTGGTGATCGAGCGCGACTGCACGCAGGCCCCGTACTTGGCTGGCGGCGTCGTGCGCCACAGGCAGTTGGGCAGCCTTACCCCGTTCTTGTAAACCGGCACGATGAAGACGAGGAGCAGCTTGTGGCGGACGAGGCTCGGAGATTCGAAGAAGGTCACGCGGATCGTCCCGAAAGCGCCGGGATCGCTGATCGACCAATCGATCCCCTGCCCGATGCACTTGTGTCCGCCGCACGTCGGGTCGGTCTCGCCGGGGGTGCCGAACAGGCTTGCCGACACCACCACCGGAGGAGCGGCAAGCAGGCTCGTTGGTTGAGGGGGCAGCTGGATCATGCCCGACGTGCCGAGGAAGCTCTCGACTGGGTTCAAGCCGACAGTGCCCCCCGAGGTCGGGTCGACGATCGCCGCGGCCTTGGTGTCGGAAGGCGCGAACGGAGCCGAAGGCTCCGAGGCGGGTCCGAAACCATAGAGGTTATGGGCCTTGACCGTGCACACATACTCCGTCCCGTTCGTGAGCCCGGTCACCTGTGCGGCCGTTGCGCCGGACGTGCTCGCGCCCTGGGTGTCCGGCGGATTGCCGGTCGCGGCGCAGTCAACCTCGTATCCGTCGATCGGGCTCGAGCCCGATGAGGCCGGGGGGGACCATGTCACGACGGCGGAGGCGTTGCTGGGCACGCTCGACACTTCGGTCGGCGGGCCGGGCGTTTCCACGACGCTGGTCGTCGCCGTGCCCGTGTTGTCCGCAGTGTTCGGGTCGATCTGATCGGCGGACACCGTGGCCGAGTTGGTAATCGCTCCTCCTTCTGGAGGGGTCGAAGGGGACGTGACGATCACGTCGAGGCTGACGCTCGAGCCAATTCCGAGCGGATCGTCGAGCGTGCAGGTCACGGTTCCGAGCTCTGAGTCGAAGGTACCGCACGTCCACCCCGAGCCGGAGGCGGACACGAACACCGAACTCGGTGGGATCGTGTCGACGACCGTGACGTTGGTGGCAGGAGAGGCCACGCCGGTGCCCGAACCCAGACCATTGTTCGTCACCGTGATCTGGTAGTCGACGTCCCGGCCGGCGACGACCGGGTCGGGGATGCCAGTCTTGGCGAGCGCGAGGTCGGCGATGTGGCGACACTCCGTGATGACCCTCACTTGATTGACTACGGTCGTCACCTTGAGGTCCACGCCCACCGTCCGCCGGTCGGAGCTCAGCGTGACGATGTCAGGCCCGGATTGGGGCGACGGCGACAACTCGGCGCCGCGGTCGGCGACGCCCGTGGGATAGGTCGTCGACGGCACTCCGACCACGAGGTCGCTCTGACTGAGGCTCGAGTCGGTGACGATCACGCCGAGGACGTCCGTATCGTACGTGACGCTTCCCTGCAGGCGGACTCCGAGCGAGCCGGTCGAATCGAA
The DNA here is from genome assembly GCA_021325015.1 of Actinomycetota bacterium. Taxonomy (GTDB): domain Bacteria; phylum Actinomycetota; class UBA4738; order UBA4738; family HRBIN12; genus JAJPHY01. The sequence continues at coordinate 7,999 of JAJPHY010000046.1, forward strand.
ATGGATAAAGTGGCTCTGCAGGCAGGTTCCTGCGGGTAGGACAGTCGGGGCGAGCTCAGAGAGGGAGTCGTACGAGCCCGGCTCCGTGAAATCAACCGTGATCGGGGCCAAGATCGTGACGTTCTGCTGTTCGTCGAAGGCGCGGATCTCCGTGTCGCTCACGTACGCGTTCTTCGCCACGGATGGTGGAGCTGTGACCTCGACCACAGCGCCGGACGTCGAAACGATCGCCGCCGGGGCGGGAGGGGGTGCCAGCAGGGCGATGAAACTCGCCAGGCCCAGAGTCAGTGCCGTTCGCTTGCCCATCTGCGTCCTCCTCGCCTCACCGATCGCGGCCGGACCGCCGCCCACGAGGACTCGGTTGCGTGCAGGTGCAACACCGCGGAGGCGGTCCCCGAAGCTTCGCCCGCTGGATGGGGGCAAGTCAAGGTGACAAAGGTCGGGTTCTCGCCCGGACCCTGAACTCCAGAGCCTCCCGTGCGCGCGGCGATGACCGGAGTCTGCGCCGGCAGCTCACAGGATCGGGAGGTAGCGCTCCAGCTCGTAGGGGGTCACGTACGACTTGTACCCGTCCCACTCCTGGCGCTTGTTGCGGATCAGGAACTCGTGGACGTGGTCGCCGAGCGCCTCGCGCAGGACCTTGGACTCGCTCGCGAGGTGGATCGCCTCGATCAGGTCCTCGGGCAGCGACTCGATCCCCGCAGCCCGCCGCTCCTCCTCCGACATCGCGTAGATGTTGTTCGAGGCCTCCGGCGGGAGCTCGTACTCGCCCTCGATCCCGGCGAGGCCCGCCGCGAGCATCGCCGCGAACGCGAGGTACGGGTTGCAGGCGGGGTCCGGAGAGCGGTACTCGATGCGGGTCGCCTCCTCCTTGCCGGGCTTGTACTGGGGCACCCGCACGAGGGCGCTCCGGTTGCGGCGGGCCCAGCAGACGTACACGGGCGCCTCGAAGCCGGGAACCAGGCGCTTGTAGGAGTTCACCCACTGGTTGGTGACGAGCGTGATCTCGGAGGCGTGCCGGAGGATCCCCGCGATGTACTGCTTGGCGACGCGGGACAGGTGGTACTCGTCGCCCGCGTCGAAGAACGCGTTACGGTCGCCGGAGAACAGCGACTGGTGGGTGTGCATCCCGCTGCCGTTCACGCCGGCGACCGGCTTCGGCATGAACGTCGCGTGCAGCCCGAACTCCTGCGCCACCTCCTTCACGGTGAGCCGGTAGGTCATGACGTTGTCGGCCATGGTGAGCGCGTCGGTGTAGCGCAGGTCGATCTCGTGCTGCGAGGGAGCCACCTCGTGGTGGACGTACTCGACCGGGATGCCCATCGACTCGAGGTAGGCGACGGTGCGCTTGCGCCAGTCCGTGGCGAGGTCGAGCGGCGTCTCGTCGAAGTACCCGCCCTGGTCCAGGAACGTGGGGTCGTCCGCGCTCCGGAAGTAGAAGTACTCGAGCTCCGGGCCCACGTAGAACGTGAACCCCAGGTCCGCCGCGCGCTTGAGCTGGCGCTTCAGCACGTACCTGGGATCGCCCTCGAACGGGGTCCCGTCGGGGTTCAGGACGTCGCAGAACATCCGGGCGACCTGCGCCTCCGCCTTCCACGGGATGAGCTGGAACGTCGAGGGGTCGGGGAGGGCGACCATGTCGGACTCCTCGATGCGCGAGAACCCGTCGATCGAGGAACCGTCGAACCCCATGCCCTCCGCGAACGCCCCCTCGAGCTCCTGGGACGTGATCGTGAAGGACTTCAGGAATCCCAGCACGTCCGTGAACCAGAGCCGGATGAAGCGGATCCCGCGCTCCTCGACGGTGCGAAGGACGTACTCGGCCTCGGCGGACGGGCTCATGGGGCGGAGACTACCTCCGGACCGCGCCCGGACGGTTACGCGGCCGTTAACTCTGGGCCCCGCGTACCCTGGCGTCGTGGACGAGGAAAGGCGGTCGCGCATGCACGTCGTCGCCATCACGGGCTGGATCGTGATCGTCGCCGTCCTGCTCATCTGGCAGGGGTTGGCGCTCGTGTACTCACAGGAATGGCCGACGCTGTCGAGCATCTTCCGATCGTTGATGCGGCCGGCGGCCGGACGCTTCATTCTGTTCGCGCTGTGGCTGTGGCTGGGCTGGCACCTGTTCATCCGCGGGTGGGAGTTCTTCTTGCGGCGGCCCCTGTGATCGTTCGCCGGATCGTCGTTCCGCTCGTGTGTGCGTACGCGGTCTTCCTCGCCGCGGCGATCGCCTCGCTGCGGCGACCCGCGCCGCGGCTCCGGACGGGCGACGGGGCGATCCGGCCCGGCCTCCTCCGGCACGTGGCGACGACGGTCCTCGGCGGGTACGCGGCGTTCCTCCTCGTGGTCCTCGTCTTCCACGTGCTCATCGCCGGGCAGCGGGGAGCCTTCCGGAACGCCCTGTGGGGTGGCGGGTTCCTGGCGATCGTCGCCGCGGGGGCGTTCGTCCTGCTCTCGATCCTCGCCCGCGTCGTGGGCGGGCGGCGGGGCGGCATGATGGACGCGTGATCACGCCCGAGACGCTCGGCCGCATGCTCGCGCAGGCGCCCGACCCCGAGCTCGCGCGGGTGGCGATCGCCCGGGTCGGCGAGCGCGCTCGGAGCCGCGAGCTGCTGATGCGCGAGGACGTGCTCCCGGCGGCGGCGTGCCTGCTCGGCTTCTCGACGGCGGCGGCCGACTTCTTCGTCGCCCACCCAGAGGAGCTCGCGTGCCTGGCCGAGCTCGGCCCCCGGGACGCCCCCTCGCTCCTCGGTGAGCTCCGGCGCGACGCCGAGCGCCTGGGACCGATGGACGGCCTGCGTCGCTTCCGCAGGCGCGCGATGATGCGGATCGCGGCCCGGGACCTGCTCGGCGCCCGCCTCGAGGAGGTCGTCGAGGAGATCAGCGCGGTCGCCGAGGTCTGTCTCTCCGAGGCCTGTCTGGCGGCCTCCGGCGCGCAGCTTGCCGTCGTGGCGCTCGGCAAGCTCGGGGGGCGGGAGCTGAACTACGCGAGCGACGTCGACGTGCTGTTCGTCCACCGCGAGACCGGCGGGGCGGCGCAGGAGCGCGCCGATCGCGGGGCAGCCCAGACGATCCGACTCCTGTCGGAACCGACCTCGGAGGGGATCGCCTTGCGCGTGGACCCCACGCTGCGCCCCGGCGGACGCGGCGGGTCGCTCTCGCGCTCGCTGGACGCGATGCGCGAGTACTACGCGAGCCAGGCCGCCACGTGGGAGCGGCAAGCGCTCATCAAGGCGCGGGCGGTCGCCGGCGACGACGCGCTCGGTCGTGCCTTCGTCGAGATGGTCGCGCCGTTCGTCTACCCGGAGGAGCTGCCGCCCGCCGCGATCGACGAGGTCCGGCGGGTCAAGGTCCGGCTCGAGGAGTACGTGCGCGCCCGGGGCAAGGCCGCGGTGGAGGTCAAGCGCGGGTGGGGCGGGATCCGCGACGTGGAGTTCGCGGTCCAGCTCCTGCAGATCGTCCACGGGCGGAGGGACGAGCGGCTGCGCCAGCCGAACACGCTCCGGGCGCTCGCGACGCTCGCGGAGGAGGGCTACGTGGCCGAGGGCGACGCCGAGGCGCTCGCCGGCGCGTACCGGTTCCTTCGCACGCTCGAGCACCGTCTGCAGATGGTCCGCGACCTTCAGACGCACGAGCTGCCGGCGGACCGGGCCTCGCGAACGCGGTTGGCGCGCTCGCTCGGCATCGGCGGGCCGGACGAGCTGCAGGCCGAGTACGAGCGGCAGACCGCGCTGGTCCGCGGGCTACACGAGCGGTTGTTCTACCGGCCGCTCCTCGAGGCGTTCGCCGGTCCGCGCGCCCCGCGTGCCGGTGTCGAGCGCGAGGCCACCCAGGAGCTGCTCGCCGGGCTGGGGTTCCGACACCCGGCGAGCGCCTACGAGCTGCTCGAGCGGCTCGTCGACCCCTCGACGCGGCTCGGCAAGGTCCTGGCGCACGTGTTCCCGGTCATGGCGCCGGCGCTCGCGCTGGCCGCGGACCCCGACGCGGCGCTCGTCCGGCTCGAGCGGGTCGCGCGCGCCATCGGCGGCGCTCGCGAGATCGCCGACGCGCTCGCCAGCGACCCCGGGGTGGCCCGGCGGCTCGCCCATGCGGTCTCGGCCAGCTCGTTCGCGACCGATCTGCTCGCCGCGCACCCCACCCGGGTGCTCGCCCTCGACCGCGAGCCGGGGCACACCGACGCCGTGGCCTCGCTCCTGTCCGTCGTCGGACGGTGGGCGGCGCGCGAGCTCGATCCCCGTGACACGGGCGTCGCCCTCGCCGAGGTCGCCGACCGGGTCGTGCGCGAGTCGCTCGAGGCGGCCGAACCCGACCTCCCGTTCGCGGTGATCGGTCTCGGCAAGCTCGGAGCGCAGGAGCTCAACTTCGCCTCGGACCTGGACCTTGTGTTCGTGTACGAGGGAGAGGGCCCGGGGGACCTGCGCCGCGGGTCCGAGATCGCCGCTCGCGTGCTGGGCGGCGTGCGGGATGCGGGGTGGGAGCCCGACGCCGGCCTCCGCCCGGAGGGGCGCGCGGGCTCCCTCGCGCGCTCGTTCGCGGCGTTCGTCGAGTACTGGGAGCGGTACGCCCAGACCTGGGAGTTCCAGGCCCTGCTGCGCGCGCGGTTCGTGGCCGGCGACGAGGCGCTCGGTCGCCGGTTCTGCTCCTTCGCCGAGGACTTCGCCTACCCCGAGTACCTCCCTCTCGATCGCGCGGCCGAGATCCTGCGCATGCGCGAGCGGATCGAGCGCGAGCGCGTCCGCCCGCCGGATGCCGGGCGGTTCCACTTCAAGCTCGGGTACGGCTCGCTCGCGGACGTGCAGTTCGCCGTCGAGCTCTCGCTGATGCAACACGGGGGCGAGCACCCGGAGGTCCGGACCCGCCGGACGCTCGAAGCGATCGAGCGCCTGGCCGCGGGAAAGCTGATGGAGGACGCGGTCGCGCTCGCGCTGGGCGAGGCGTTCGCGTTCCTGTCCGACGTGAAGAACGCGCTCGAGGTCGACCGGCGGGTGCACGCGGAGGCGCTGCCCGCCTCGCCCGAGGAGCAGACCGCGCTCGCCCGGCGTCTGGGGTACGAGGAGTACCCACGGCAGAGCTTCCTCGAGGACTACCGGCGGATCACGCGGCGCGCGCGCCGGGCCATGGAGCGGGTGTTCGCAAAGGTCGGCGAGGTCTGAGCCCTCGCGCGGCGCTCGCTCAGCCGACCTCCTCCAGCACCCCGAGCACGCGCTCGAGCGCCCAGTCGAGGTCCTCCTCGGAGATCACGAGCGGGGGCGCCAGGCGGATCGTGGTCTCGTGGGTGTCCTTGGCGAGCACGCCCCGCTCGAGCAGCGCCTCGCACCTGGCCCGAGCCGGGATGGCGTGCCGGGCGAGCTCGACGCCCGCCCACAGGCCCCGGCCGCGGACCTCGCGCACGGCCGGAAGGCCCGACTCGCGGAGCGTCCGGAGCATGCGCTCGCCGAGCTTGGCCGAGCGCTCCTGGAGCTCGCCGGTCCTCAGCACCGCGACGACCTCGCGGCCGATCGCGCAGGCGATCGGGTTGCCGCCGAACGTGGAGCCGTGGGTGCCGGGCGTCAGCACTCCGAGGACCTCACGGTCGGCCACGACGGCGGAGAGCGGGACGATCCCGCCGCCCAGCGCCTTGCCGAGGATGTACACGTCGGGGACCACGCCCTCGTGCTCGCAGGCGAACGTGGAGCCGGTTCGTCCGAGCCCCGACTGGATCTCGTCGGCCACCATGAGCACGTTCCGCTCGGTGCAGAGCTCGCGAACGCGGGCGAGGTAGCCGTCGGGCGGGACGATGACGCCGGCCTCGCCCTGGATCGGCTCGATCAGGACCGCCACGGTGTCGTCGTCGATCGCGTCCTCGAGGGCCTCGGCGTCGCCGTAGGGGACGGTCACGAACCCCGGCGTGAAGGGCCCGAATCCGGCGCGAGCCAGCGCATCGGTCGAGAAGCCCACGATCGTGGTGGTACGGCCGTGGAAGTTCCGCTCGAACGTCACGATCTTGGCGCGCCCCTCGGGAACCCCCTTGACGTCGTAGCCCCACTTGCGAACGGCCTTGATCGCGGTCTCCACGCCCTCGGCGCCCGAGTTCATCGGCAGGGCGAGCTCCTTGCCGCAGAGCTCGGTGAGGTCGCGCAGGAACGGCCCGATCTGGTCGTTGTGGAACGCCCGGCTGGTGAGCGTGAGCCGGTCGAGCTGCTCTTTGGCGGCCCGAACGAGCGCGGGGTGGCGGTGGCCGAAGTTGAGCGCGGAGTAGGCCGAGAGCATGTCGAGGTAGCGCTTCCCGTCGACGTCGGTCACCCACGCCCCCTCCCCGGTCGCGATCACGACCGGCAGCGGGTGGTAGTTGGGTGCCGAGTAGCGTTCGACGAGCTCGATCTCCTCCTGCGTCCGGTCCGTCATCGAAGCCTCCTCGCCTGCGCCCGCCCGGCCATCATACGGGTCGGCGGCAGGCGGGCCTCCCCGCCCGCCGGCCCGCTCAGAACCGGTCGATGGCCCGGGCCGCCATGCGCGGGCCGAAGGCCGGCGGGCGGATGCCGGAGGCGAGGAGCAGCCGGAGCACGCGGCCGCGGTGCGGGCGGTACGGCTCGAGCAGCTCGAGCATGCGCGCGTCGGTTCCGCGCGGCTCGTGCGCGAGCACCCAGCTCACGAGGTGGGGCAGGTGGAAGTCGCCGACCGAGACCGCGTCGGCGTCTCCGAGCGCGAGGCGCGAGACCTCGGCGACCGTCCACGGGCCGATGCCGGCGAACGCCTCGAGCCGCGCTCGGGCCTGCGCGAGCGGGAGCGCTGCGCCCGCGTCGATCCACCCCGCCTTCGCGCACACGGCGCGGATGAGCTCGGCGCGGCGGCGCTCGACGCCGAAGGGGTGGAACGCGAAGTAGGGGAGCTCGGCCAGGCGCTCGGGGTCCGGCGGCAGCGAGAGCCCGGCCGGGCCGGGAGCGGGCTCGGCGAGCGCGGCGGCCACCCGGCGGTAGGCGCGGCGGGCCTCGGCCCCGGTGACCTTCTGCTCGAGGATCACCGGGACGAGCGACTCGACGATCCGCTCGGTCCGCGGGATCCGCACGGCGCGGTGCCGTCGCCAGAGGTCACGGATCGGGCCCGCCGGCGGGTCGAAGTCGGAGTCGTCGTCGAGGGCCCCGCACCAGCCCGGCGCGCGCTCCAGCAGCCACTCGGCCCCCTCGCCCCACGCCTCGACCCGGATGCCGTCCGTCGCCGCGACGAAGTGGGCGGTGACGGGGCCCTCGGGCGTTCGGGAGGCGCGCCAGACCTCGCCGGGCGCGGTTCGCATCGTCGGGTCGCCGCCTCCGCGCCGAAGCGGCGCGAGCGTGCGGGCCACGTCGATCGGGAAGGGGGCCGTGACCGTTCTGGAACGCATCGCCAAACGCTACTCCCCGGCAGGCCGGGAGATTCACGGGGACCGCCAACCAGTGCACGCTTGCGACCAGGCGGGTGCATACCGTTCTAAGGCAGGAGGCCGAAGGATCATTCGAGCTGTGGGGGACGACGGGGTCGAAGGCTCCTTCGAGCGGACCTCCCGCGCAGGCAACCTCCGCCCATCGTTCGTCCTGACGTGGACTGCCTCCGGCCGGGTGGAGAACCCTGCCGGATGAGTCGAAGAGTGGGCGTTCCGGACCTCGCCGGTTGACCTGTCGCACCGTCCGGTCGCACCATGAGGCCATCGCGTGTCGAGCGCCGCGCGGGCCCGCACCGGCGCGGCCTCGGAGGGGAGGTGCGTCATGGCCGTTCGTGAGGTCGCTCCCGGCACCGCGACCGATCGCGTCGTGGTCGACCGCTACACGGACCTGGTCGGTCCGGGGAACGAGATGCTCGGTCCGGTCGCCGACGGGGGTCGCATCGAGTACCTGACGGTGCCGGGATGCTGGGGCCCGATGATCACGCCCTCGCTCCGCTCCGGGCACGAGGTTACGCTGCCGGTGGCCGTGGAGGGCGCGAAGGTGGGGGACGCCGTCGCACTGCACGTCGAGAGGCTCGAGCAGCTCTCGCGCGCGACGACCTCCGGAACCCACACCGGATGGGAGGGGCGGTACATCTCGGACCCGTTCGTCGCGCGGATCTGCCCGACGTGCCGGGACGCCGGCCGTCACTTCCTGTACCCGGACACGTACCTGGACGGGATCGGGGAGGGCGCGGTCAAGTGCTCGACCTGCCACAGCGAGGTCATCCCGTTCCACATGGTCGAGGGCTACACGATGGCCTTCGACGAGGCGATGTCGCTCGGCGTCACGGTGAGCCCCGACCGCGCGCAGGAGCTCGCGCGCGAGGCTCGCGAGTGGGTGGTGCTCCAGGAGCACTCGACCCAGCACCCGATCGTCGCGCTCGGCAAGGCGGACCTCGTCGGCGTGATGACGCGCGTCCGGGTCTCGGCGGGCAACCTGGGCTCGATCCCGGCGATCGACCTGCCCTCCTCGCACAACTGCGGCGACTTCGGAGCCTTCCTGGTCGGCGCCGAGCACGAGTTCGCCGTCACCGAGGAGCAGCTCGAGATGCGGACCGACGTCCACATGGACATCGACTCGGTGCGCGAGGGGAG
>JAJPHY010000152.1 GCA_021325015.1 Actinomycetota bacterium
CCACGACCGCCGCGACCAAGAGCGCGACCCGCCTCAGCCTGACCCGCCTCAGCCTGACCCGCCCCGCGGCCTCCGCTTGCCGGGCCCGGGTGGCCCAGATCGGCGGCCGGCGGGTGGCGGAGCGCCGATCGACCGGGGCCCGGTCGGTGGTCGTGGGGACCCCGTCTCCCGCGGTCGATCGATGGGTTCCGCTCGGGCCGGCCGCGGCGGCGCTCGCTTCGGACCCAGCCGGCGGGTCGTCGTGGAGGTCGATCACCACGACCGTGATGTTGTCGACCCCGCCGGCCTGGTTCGCCTCGGCGACGAGGCGGTCCGCGGCCCCTTGGGGATCCGGCGTCTCGACCAGGACGTCCCGGATGCGGCCCTCGGGGACCATCCCCGTGAGCCCGTCGGTACAGAGCAGGAGGCGGTCCCCGGCCCGAACCTCGACGATCAGGTCGTCGACGTCCACCCACATGTCCACGCCGATCGCGCGCGTCATGACGTTCCGTTGGGGGTGGACGCGGGCCTCCTCCTCCGTGATCTCGCCCTCGGTCACCATTCGGCGCACGAGCGTGTGGTCCTCGGTGAGCTGGTGGAGCTCGCCGTGCCGGAGGAGGTACGCGCGCGAGTCCCCGACGTGGGCCAGGCGCACGCGATCGCCCTCGACGAGGGCCGCCGTCAGCGTGGTCCCCATGCCCGCCACGCGCCGGTCGAGCATGGAGCGCTCGAACACAGCGCGGTTCGCCTCCTGGACCTGCTCGTCGAGGTCGCCGGCACCCCGGCGGAACACCGACTCGAGGGTCTCGAGCGCGAGCCTCGACGCCACCTCGCCCCCTCGGTGACCGCCCATGCCGTCCGCGACGGCGAACAGGGGCTCCTCCATGAGGAAGGAGTCCTCGTTACCCTCGCGAACCCTGCCGATGTCGGTTGCGGCGGCGGCGACGACCCTCACCGGCGAAGCTCCAACAGCGTCTTTCCAACCCGGACGACGTCCCCGGCATGAACCTCCACCGGGGCGGTCACGCGCCGGTCGTTCACGTACGTGCCGTTGGTCGAGCCCAGATCCTCCACGTACCACGCCCCGTTCTTCCCGTAGAGCTTGGCGTGGACCTGTGACACGTAGGTGTCGTCGACCCGGACCCGGCACGACTCGGAGCGCCCGACCTCGAGCGGCTCGCTCAACCGGAAGGTCCGGGCCTTCGCCCCGTCGGCCGAGTGCACCACGAGCACCGCCGGGGGCTTCCCGCCGCGAGACGGCTTGACGGGCCGGGCCACGGACGTCCCCGCCGGTCGCGGGGTCCGTCGACCCGCCACGTCGGTCACCACGGAGCGCACCGCCCGGTAGATGAAGAAGTAGAGGAGGGCGAGGAGGGAGTACTTCAGGACGGAGAGCACGAACGGCGACACTCAGCTCCTCCGGAACTGCAGCTCGGTCGTGCCGATCGTGATCCGGTCGCCCTCGGACAGGACGTGCTCGATCACGGGACGGTCGTTCACCAGCGTTCCGTTGGTAGATCCGAGGTCCGTCAGCACGTACTCGCCCCCGTCGGCTCGGATCTGGGCATGCCGGCGCGAGGCCCCGGGGTCGGGAATCACGATGTCGCACTCGGGCAGGCGACCGATCGTCACGGTCTGCGTGCGGATGCGGAAGGTCGTGCCAGGGCGGCCGTCCTCGAGCACGACCAGCGTCGCCTCACCCACCTGGACGGGAGCGGCGGACGGCGGCGCCTCCGGCTCGCCCTCGACGAGCGAGGCCTCGCACCGGAACCGGCCCCTGGACAGGCCCTCGTCCACCTCGAACTCGACCTCGGGCGGCCCGACGAGCCCCCAGCCCCGCTCGGCCGCGGCGTCACGAACCACCTGCTTGAGCTCGCCGATCAGCGCCTGCTCGGCTTGCTCGAAGCGCTCGGCGTCCTCCGGAGAGAGCGAGAAGACGAAGTGGTTCGGCGCCCACACCTCGTGCACGCCGACGGTCTTTCCCGCGTCCATCTCGCGCAGCACACGCTTGGCGAGCTCCACCGGTTGCACGCCGCTTCGGAACGTGGTCGCGAAGAAGCCTTCGACCAGGTCGCCGAGTCGCCGCTCGAAGTCACGGAGGATGGGCACGGTGCGCGTTTTCGCAGGTAGAACGCGTTCGAGCAGGATTATATCCGGGGGCCCTTCTCCGAACCCCGCTGCCTTGGACTCCTGCTTCGCGCTGCTAGCATCTGGTCCGCCACGGGCGAGTGGCGGAATTTGGCAGACGCGCAGGATTCAGGTTCCTGTGAGGGCAACCTCGTGGGGGTTCAAGTCCCCCCTCGCCCACCCGGGGCCCTTGCCGTGCGTGAGGCACGCGGCGGCGAGCGGCGGGCCGCAGCGCCTCACGGGGTCGAGGGACCCAGGCTTGCGAGCAGACCCTCCAGGCCCGCCACCCGAAGGTTCGGTCGGCGTCGGCGCAACGGAAGGCGTCGGCGTCCGCGGGAGGGGCGCCGGTGTGAGGGCCGGCGCCGCCCTGGAGGGCGGCGCCGGCCAGCGTGGGCGCGGTGGGGGTCGCGCCTACGACACGACGAACGTGCCCGTCATCGTGGTGGGGTGCACGTCGCAGCGGAAGAAGTACGTCCCGGCCTTCAGCGCCGGCACCTTGTAGGTGGTCATGGTCGGCCCACTCACGAGCTCGCCCTTGAAGAGCGCCGTCGTGGCCGACGAGTCCGTGTAGATCGAGATGTTGTGCGGCACGCCCGGATCCTGGTTGTCGAACATGATCGTGAACGGCTTGCCCGCCGGCGCGGCGAGGCAGTCGGTGTCGAACGCGGCGTTCTTGGCGGCGATGTGGAGCGCGGTGCCGTTCGGGGTGCAGCTTGCCGTCGAGCTCGATCCTCCGCTCGACGTTGACGAGCTCGACCCGGTGCTGGACGTCGATCCGCCGGTGGACCCGGTCGGGGTGGCGCCGCTCCTGAACGCGGTGACGCCGGCGTCGAACGGATCACCCATGGCCGGATAGCTTGCCGGCGCGGCGGGCGCCTGCGGGTCGATCTTGAGCAGGCCCACGGAACCAAGGCCGGTGTATGCGAACGAGTGCGTGACGAACGGGTACAGCCCGGGGTCGGGGATCCGTAGCTCGAACATCGCCGCGCCGCCCGGCGGGATGTTGTAGGTCTGGACGCCGTGCAGCACGTTCGCCGGATTCCCGTCCGGATAGACCGAATCAAACATCGCCCCGATCGTGTGGAACGCGGTGGTCAGCGTGGGCCCCGCGTCGAGCACCCACAGCCGGATGAGCTCGTTGGGTCGAGCGACCAGGGGCGAGTCCTTGAACAGATCCGCGCGGCCATTGAACACCACGTACGTCGGCCTGGCGGCAAGCATCGCGTCGTAGTCGCCCTCATACACCCCGTTGATCGGCTTGGGGCCCGGGTAGAACTCGCTCGCGACGAGCACGTACTCGCGCGCGGGCGGCAGGTTGTCGGGCTCGACGATGATCGCCCCGTACATCCCGTTCGCGATGTGCTGGAGGACCGGCGGCGTGCCGCAGTGATACATGAACACGCCCGGATACATCGCGACCCAGTCGAACGTCTTGGTCTGTCCGGGATCGACGGGCTGGTAGTTCTTGTCCCACGGCGTCATCGCCGCATGGAAGTCGATCGAGTGCTGCATCCCGATCGTGCTGGCGTTCGTCAGGGTGAAGTGGACCGTGTCACCCAGATGCACGCGGATCACCGGCCCCGGTGCGGTTCCGTCGAACGTCCACACGTGGTACTTGACCCCGGGGGCGATCTCCTGGACGGTCTCGGTGGCGGTCAGGCTGACGTCGACGACGTTTCCGTTCGCGTGGTCCGCCTTGTAGGCGACCGCCGTCGTGGCGTTCGTAGCCTCGGCGTGGCCGCCCGAGCTCGGACCGATCCACGTGAGCCCGATGATCAGCAGAGCCACCTCCAGGAAGACGCCCCCGATCACGAACCGCTTCATCGCACCCTCCTCGGCCATTCCAGAGTGGGATGGTCCGGTTTCGTCCGCCCTCCCGTCCGGGGTCCTTCGGCCGCTCATCGAGGGGACCTTCGGCCCACGGTCCGGTCAGTACCTGTACTAACGCAGTATACGTTAGCTGCTGGACTCGAGGTGGGGTAGACTCGAGATCGAGCCATGAACCTCACGCTGTCCAGTCGCGGTGACTACGTGGTCCGTGCGGCCGTCGCCCTCGCGACCGCGTGGGACGGACACGGCGCCTACCGGAAGATCCGGGAGGTCGCCGACGAGATGGGGCTCCCGGCCAGCTACACGCCCCAGGTGCTCGGGCTGCTCGCGCGGGCGGGTCTGGCGGAGGCCAAGGCCGGGCGCGACGGCGGGTACCGGCTCACGCGCCCGCCCGCCCGCATTTCGTTGCTCGAGGTGATCGAGGCGGCCGAGGGTCACCTGGTCTCCGAGCGCTGTCCGCTCCAGGGTGGCCCGTGCCGCTGGGACGACGTGTGCGCGCTGCACCCGACGTGGGTCGCGGCCTCCGAGGCAATCCGCAAGACGCTCGCCCGGACCTCGCTCGCTCACGTCGCCGCGGTCGACCGCGATTTGGCCGCCGGGAGGCCGGTCGCGTCGGCGCCGGCCGGCCACCGGCCTGCATCTCGCCGCCGCCTTCGCGCGTCCCGTCGCTGAGGCTTCGGGCCGTTCGGGTCCGCCGGCGCGGGTCGTTCGGCCCTCCGGTCGCCGGCCGTCCGGGGGTCCAATTGCAGCCGGAGGCGATGGACATGGCCAGATGGGAAGGGTTCCGGACGTGCCCCGGCTGCGGGTTCGACATCGCGACGGGCGAGGGCCAGCGAAGCTGCGCGTGGGGGGACTGCCCGTACCTGCCCGAGGAGTTGGACGTCTTCTGCCCGTACTGCCGGTTCAACTTCTTCACGATGGAGGGGAA
>JAJPHY010000036.1 GCA_021325015.1 Actinomycetota bacterium
GAGCCGGATCCGCGCGAGCAGCAGGAGCGATACGAGAAGCAGATCCACGAGCTCCAGACCCAGGTGCGGTTCCTCGAGGACGAGGTCGCGCTCCTCCGGCGCCGGCTCACGAACGCCCCCCGCCAGGTCAAGATCCTCGAGGACAAGCTCCTCCAGACCAAGGCCGACCTGTCGCGCGCGCTCGCGCAGAACGAGAAGCTCGCCGCGACGCTGAAGAGCGAGCGCGACAAGATCGAGGCGCTTCGCGAGGAGGTGGAGAAGCTCAGCCAGCCACCGGCGTCGTTCGGCGTCTACCTGTCGACGAACGCCGACGGCTCGGTCGACGTGTTCACGTCCGGGCGCAAGATGCGCGTGAACGTGGCCCCGGAGCTCGATGCCTCCCGCTTCCGGCGTGGCGCCGAGGTGATCCTGAACGAGGCGCTGAACGTCGTGGAGGTCCTCGATCCCGACCGGAGCGGCGAGGTCATGAAGGTGAAGGATCGCCTGGGCGACGACCGCGTGATCGTGTTCGGGCACGGCGACGAGGAGCTCGTCGCCACGCTCGCCGGCCCGCTCCGCGACGAGCCGATCCGGGCCGGCGATCCCTTGCTCGTCGACCCCCGCTCGAACGTCGCGATCGAACGCCTGCCCAAGGAGGAGGTCGAGGAGCTCGTGCTCGAGGAGGTCCCCGACGTCTCGTACGAGGACATCGGCGGCCTCGAGAGCCAGATCGAGGCCATCCGCGACGCCGTCGAGCTCCCGTTCCTGTACTCGGAGCTCTTCCACGAGCATCAGCTCGACCCGCCCAAGGGGGTGCTGCTGTACGGTCCGCCGGGGTGCGGCAAGACCCTCATCGCCAAGGCGGTCGCGAAGTCCCTCGCGGACAAGGTGCGCGAGCGGACCGGCCGCCCGGACGCGCACTCCTACTTCCTCAACATCAAGGGTCCCGAGCTCCTGAACAAGTACGTCGGCGAGACCGAGCGCCAGATCCGGCAGATCTTCCAGCGCGCCAAGGAGCGCTCGGAAGAGGGGCTTCCGGTGATCGTGTTCTTCGACGAGATGGACTCCATCTTCCGGACGCGCGGCTCCGGCATCTCGTCCGACGTCGAGAACACGATCGTGCCGCAGCTGCTGTCGGAGCTCGACGGCGTGGAGACGCTGAAGAACGTCATCGTGATCGGCGCGTCCAACCGTGAGGACCTCATCGACCCGGCGATCCTGCGCCCCGGACGGCTCGACGTGAAGATCAAGATCGAACGGCCGGACGCGGGGCAGGCGGTCGACATCATGAGCAAGTACCTCAACGCGTCGGTGCCGATTCATCCCGACGAGGTCCGGCGCGCGGGCGACGTCGGGGCCGCGGTGCAGCGCATGATCCAGACCACCGTCGAGCGGATGTACGCGACCTCCGAGGAGAACCGTTTCCTCGAGGTCACCTACGCCTCGGGAGACAAGGAGGTCCTGTACTTCAAGGATTTCAACTCCGGAGCCATGATCGAGAACATCGTTCGTCGGGCCAAGAAGGAGGCCATCAAGCGCTTCCTGTCGACGGGGGAGAAGGGCATCAAGACCGACGACCTGCTGCAGGCGATTCGCGACGAGTTCAAGGAGAACGAGGACCTGCCGAACACGACCAACCCCGACGACTGGGCTCGCATCTCCGGCAAGAAGGGCGAGCGCATCGTGTATGTCCGCACGCTGCTCGGAGACGGCGGCGAGGAAGGGCGGCAGGTCGAGCGGATCTCCGCCGGCCAGTACCTGTAGAGTCTCGGGATGGCCATCCCCAAGGTCGTCGGCACCGAAACCGAGTACGGCATCTCGGCGGTCGGATCTCCCGAGTTCAACCCGGTGCTCTCGTCGTCGCTGCTCATCAGCACGTACGCGGGGTCGCTCCGACGGATCCGCTGGGACTACGAGCAGGAGTCTCCGCTCCGGGACGCCCGGGGATTCGAGCCGGTCCAGGTCCGCGAGCCGGGCGAGGAGGACCTGGGCCTCGCCAACGTGATCCTGCCGAACGGGGCCCGGTACTACGTGGACCACGCGCACCCCGAGTACTCCACCCCGGAGTGCGCGAGCGCGCGCGAGCTCGTGGTGCACGACAAGGCGGGCGAGCGCGTCCTCGAGCGATCGCTGGACGAGCTCCAGCGGGTGCTCCCGCCCGGCCAGCGGATCGCGATCTACAAGAACAACACCGACGGGAAGGGCAACTCCTACGGAACGCACGAGAACTACCTGCTCGCCCGGGCCACGCCGTTCGCGAGCGTTGTTCGCGACTTCACGCCGTTCCTGGTCTCGCGCCAGGTGTTCACCGGGGCGGGCAAGCTCGGCGGCGAGGCGTCCTGGGACGACCGCGACCGGCACCGGTTCCAGCTCACCCAGCGGGCGGACTTCTTCGAGGCCGAGGTCGGCCTGGAGACCACCCTCAAGCGACCGATCATCAACACCCGGGACGAGCCGCACGCGGATCCGGACAAGTACCGCCGCCTCCATGTGATCATCGGCGACGCGAACATGATGGAGGTCGCCACGTTCCTCAAGGTGGGCACCGCGGCGATCGTCCTCAAGATGATCGAGGACGACTACCTGCCGGACCTCTCGCTCGCCAACCCGGTGGCCGCGCTCCACGAGATCTCGCGTGACCTCACCTGCACGGCGCAGGTTCGGCTCGCCGACGGGCGCCGGCTGTCCGCCGTCCAGATCCAGTGGGAGTACCTGGAGCGGGCGAAGAAGTACGTCGAGCAGGAGGATCCCTCGCCCGAGCACCGGACGGTCGTCGATCGCTGGGAGGCCGTGCTCACGGCGTTGGAAGAGGACCCGTTCGCGCTCCATCGCGAGCTCGACTGGGTCGCCAAGTATCGGCTGATCGAGGGCTACCGGGAGCGGGACGGGTTGGACTGGTCCGATCACAAGCTGCGCCTCGTCGACCTCCAGTACCACGATGTCCGCCGGGACCGCGGCCTGTACCACCGCCTCGTGGCCGCCGGAAAGGTCGAGCGAATCGTCACCGACGAGGAGATCGAGCGAGCCGTCATGACCCCTCCCGACGACACGCGGGCGTACTTCCGCGGCCGGTGCATCGCCGCCTTCCCCGACGCCATCGCGGCCGCGTCCTGGGACTCGATCATCTTCGATACGGGCAGAGATGCCCTGCAGCGCATCCCGATGCGGGAGCCTCTCCGGGGGACGCGCGCGCACGTCGAGGACCTGTTCGAGCGGGCGCCGGACGCGGCCAGCCTGGTGGAGCTGCTTCGCTCCTGAGCGGCCCGGGTCCCGGGGACTCGGTCGTTCGGGCCGGGTCGGCACCGGGGGCGCGACTACAATGTCCGGGCAGACACACGGGAAGGAGCGCGAGCCGTGCCGCAGGAGCAGGAGCAGAGGCGAATCCAGCGGCGCTCGGGCGGCGAGGGAGCCGCCGAAGGCGAGGCCGGGCAGGTCGGGTCCACCGCCAAGGGCGAGAAGCTCAAGGAGGAGATGGACGAGATCCTCGACGAGATCGACTCGGTCCTCGAGGAGAACGCCGAGGAGTTCGTGAAGAGCTACGTCCAGAAGGGCGGGCAGTGACGAGCGAGGGGCTCCTGCCGCCGCTCGCGGCGGGCGGGCCGATCGGCGCCGACCCGAGCTTCGTGGAGCTGGTTGCTCGCGTCCGGCCCGAGCTCATCCGCCCCCTCGTCCCTCCCGGGACGGCCGGCGGCGTCGTCACCCCGCACGGGACCACGGTCCTCGGGCTGAAGTTCGCCGGTGGCGTCGTGTTCGCCGGCGACCGGCGCGCCACCGAGGGCTACGCGATCGCCGACGATCGGATGGAGAAGGTGTTCGCGGCCGACGACCTGTCGGTCATCGCGATCGCCGGGGTGGCCGGCCAGGCCGTCGAGATCGTCAAGCTGTTCCAGCTCGAGCTCGAGCACTACGAGAAGATCACCGGCGACCGGCTGTCGCTCGAGGGCAAGGCCAACCGCCTCGCCCAGATGATCCGGGGCAACTTCCCGCTCGCGATGCAGGGGCTGGTCGTCGTGCCGCTGTTCGGCGGGTACGACGAGCGGCGGGCCGAGGGCAGGATCTTCTACTACGACGCGACGGGCGGTCGCTGGGAGGAGGACGACTACCACGCGACCGGCTCGGGCGGCCGTCCCGCGTCGAGCTCGCTCAAGAAGCGATGGCGGGCGGGCCTGGCGAGGGACGAGGCGCTTGCGGTCGCCGTGGAAGCGCTCGTCGACGCCGCCGAGGAGGACGCGGCAACGGGCGGGCCGGACCCGGTCCGGGGCATCTTCCCGACGGTCCTGGTCGTCACCGCCGAGGGCGTGGCCGAGGTCTCCGACGACGAGATCCGGGCGGCGCACGCCGCGGTCACCGGGGGGCGCTCCTGATGTCGTTCCTGCCCTACGTGCCGCCCGAGCAACTCATGAAGGACCGCTCGGACTTCGCCCACAAGGGCATCGCCCGGGGCAAGTCCGTGGTGGCGATCGAGTACGCGGACGGCCTGCTCTTCCTGGCCGAGAACCCGAGCAGCACCCTGCACAAGATCTCGGAGATCTACGATCGGATCGCGTTCGCCGGCGTCGGCCGCTACAGCGAGTTCGAGGACCTGCGGATCGCCGGCGTCCGGCTCGCCGACCTGCGCGGGTACTCGTACGGGCGCGAGGACGTGCGCGCGAAAGACATCGCCAACGCGTTCTCGCAGGCCCTCGCCACGATCTTCACCCAGCAGATGAAGCCCTACGAGGTCGAGATCCTGGTCGGAGAGGTCTCGGCCGACCACGGGCGCAACGAGCTCTACCACATCCTGTTCGACGGCACCGTGAACGACGAGCAGGGGTTCGTGGGGATCGGAGGGCACGCGGAGGCGCTGTCGAAGGCGCTCGGCGAGTCCTACGCGGAGGGGTGGGACCTCGCCGCCTCGGTCCGCGCCGCCGTCAAGGCCCTGTCCACCGCCGAGGGTCGCCGCATCGAGCCGGACGCGATCGAGGCCGGCGTCCTCGAGCGAAGCCGCCCGCAGCGCCGGAAGTTCCGCCGGCTGAGCGACGAGGAGGTCGCCCGCATCCTCGCGGAGTGAGCGCCCCGTTCGCCTCCGCCGCGCCTACACTCGTTCGCGTGGAGCGTCGGATCTTCGGGCTCGAGAACGAATACGGCGTGACCTGTACCTTTCGTGGACAGCGCCGGCTGTCGCCCGACGAGGTCGCGCGGTATCTGTTCCGTCGAGTCGTGCACTGGGGACGCTCGTCGAACGTCTTCCTGGAGAACGGAGCTCGACTCTACCTGGACGTCGGGTCCCACCCCGAGTACGCAACCCCCGAGTGCGACGCGATCCCGGAGCTCGTGGCGCACGACAAGGCGGGGGAGCGGATCCTGGAAGCCCTGCTCGGCGCGGCAGAGGTCCGGCTGCACGAAGAGGGGATCAGCGGCCAGATCTACCTGTTCAAGAACAACACGGACTCGGCGGGCAACTCGTACGGATGTCATGAGAACTACCTCGTGGCGCGCCAGGGCGAGTTCGCCCGAATGGCCGACCTGCTCATCCCGTTCTTCGTGACTCGCCAGATCTACTGCGGGGCCGGGAAGGTCCTGCACGGCCCCCGCGGGCCGCAGTTCTGCATCGCCCAGCGGGCCGAGCATATCTGGGAGGGAGTCTCCTCCGCCACCACGAGGTCGAGGCCGATCATCAACACTCGGGACGAGCCCCACGCCGACGCCGAGCGGTTCCGCCGGCTCCACGTGATCGTGGGCGACTCCAACATGAACGAGTGGACCACCTGGATGAAGGTGGGAATCACCGACCTCGTCCTGCGCATGGTGGAGGGGAACACCGTCATGCGGGACCTCACGCTCGAGAACCCGATCCGCGCGATCCGCGAGATCTCACACGACGTGACCTGCCGAAAGCGCATTCGACTGGCCAACGGGCGCGAGCTCACCGCCGTCCAGATCCAGGAGGAGTACTACGAGCGCACCGCCAGGTTCCTCGAGCGCCGAGGGGCGGACCCGCCGTCCAGGCAGCTCCTGCACGAGTGGCGGACGGCGCTCGACGCGCTCGCGGCCGGCGAGCCCGAGCGGCTCGTCCGGAAGGTCGACTGGGTGGCCAAGCAGCTCATGATCGAGCGCTACCGGGCCAAGCACCAGCTCCCGCTGTCCTCCCCGAAGGTCGCGCTCCTCGACCTCGCCTATCACGACGTGAACCGCAGCCGGGGCCTCTACTACCTGATGGAGCGCGGCTCCCGCGTCGAGCGGGTCGTCACCGACAAGGAGGTGTCGCGGGCCATGCGCGAGCCCCCGCAGACCACGCGCGCCAAGCTCCGGGGCGACTTCATCCGCCAGGCAAAGCAGAAGCGACGCGACTACACGGTGGACTGGGTCCACCTCAAGCTGAACAACCAGGCTCAGCGAACGGTGCTCTGCAAGGACCCGTTCCGGGCGGTGGACGAACGGGTCGAGGCGCTCATCGCCCACATGTGAGCCGGACTCCGGGCGCCGGTGGGCCCGCCTACGAGCGGGAGCGACGCGAGCCGGCGGCCATTCGACCGGCGAGCACGCCCGCTGCTCCCGCCGCGAGGAAGAACGCCGGATCGTCCGCGGCGGTGCGCCCCATCGACCGGGCGACCACTCCGCGCTCGGCCAACAGCTCGAGCGCGGGCCGGCCGTCGACTTCGACGAGCTGGTGACGGTCCTCGAGCCTCCGCGCCCGCAGCCGCTCCCAGACCGCATCGCGCTCCCCGTCGTCATCGAGCACCGGGACTGCGACGTTCACCCCTGCGTTGCAGACGTCCCCGAGGATGGTCAACGAGTGATGGGAAACGACTCGGTGCCGGTCGCGGGGATCGGCGAACGAGATCCGGAGCGCCGCCACCGGTCGCCCGCGGAGCGTCGCGGCCGCGTTCAGCGCGTGGCCGCTCGCCAGCGCGGTCACGCCCCAGGTCGTGCCGGTGCCGAGGTTGCCCGGGCCGTCCGAGACCACGATCACCTCGGCGCCCAGGACTTCCTTGGCCGCGAGGAGACCCGTCCAGAGGGTCACCGCCTCGAGCTCACCCCCGAACGCCTGCCCGCACGTCACGAACCCGTCGAGGACGCCGGCCCTCCGAAGGGTCGGCACCAACCGCGAGAAGGCGCCGGCCAGAGCCGCCCCGTCCGTCATCACGTAGACGACCCGGGCCCCGCTCGAAGCCTTGGCACCCGCCGAGACCGGCCCGACCATCGAGTGCAGCGGGGCACACACCACCGGGGTACCCTCCAGCCCGCGCGAGGATTCGATCGCCTCGCGATGGGTCTCCTCCACGGCCCGAACCGCGACCTGCGAGGGCGTGTACCGGAGCTTCATGATCCTGCCGGGATGGCCGAGCTCGACGTCCCGCCCGTCCACCACGCCCATCACGAGGTCGAGGCCGCCGGTGCCCAGGCCGAGGTGCCCGGCGGTGGTGTTCAAGATGACCGTGTCACCGACCGCCACGGGGCCGGTCACCTCGGGATACGCGAGCGCGTCGGAGCGGGTCCCGTCGGGTTCCACGAGCACGGAGACCTCGATCGCGCCGGGGCGTTCCTCGCCCACGTCCACCACCCGGCCGCGTCGTACACGGACCATCCCGCTGACGGCGTCGTCGACCATGGCGTGAGTATGATCCCGCACGGATGCACCCGCTCGAACGCCTGGTGGACCTCGTCGCCCTGCTCCTGGAATCTCCGCGCCCGCTGACGTTCGACCAGATCCGGGCGCACATGGAGGAGGCCTACGGGCGAGGCGACCCCGCCTCCGCCAAGCGCATGTTCGAGCGCGACAAGGACATCCTCCGGGACGTGGGGGTCCCGATCGAGGTCGTGCCCACCGACGTCTGGGACGTCGAGCAGGGCTACGTCATCCGCAAGGAGGACTACTACCTGCCGGAGATCGAGTTCACGCCGGAGGAGATCTCGGCGCTCCTCGTCGCCGCCCATTCGGGGGGGCAGGACGATGCCGCCGAGTACGCCGTCCGAAAGCTCCTGTCCGGCACCGACGGCGGCTTGCTCGGCACCGGGGCTCCGGTCCCGATCGCCGCCGAGGCGGGTGCGGTGGATGCCCGGCTCACGGCGGCCGCCGAGGCCATCGCCGACCGCTCGAGCGTGCGGTTTGGGTACCGGACGGCACGCGGAGAGGAATCCGAGCGCACCGTGGACCCGTGGGGTCTGGTGTTCCGCGGCGGGCACTGGTATCTGGTCGGCCTCGACGGGGAACGGCAGGACGTTCGGGCGTTCCGGTTCTCTCGAATCGTGACCGACCTCTCGAGATCGGGGGAGGCGAGCCGCCCGCCCCAGGGCTTCCGCGCGTCGGAGCACGTCCAGGCGGGTCCCTTCGGGCCCGGCGAGCCCGACGAACGGGCGGTGGTGGCCTTCTCCCCGGAGGTTGCCTGGTGGGCGACCTCGGGGGTCGCGGGAGCCGAGACGCTCCGCACCCGGCCCGACGGTTGGGTCGAGGTCTCGCTGCCGGAGGCACCGGGAGGCGGGCTCGCCGCCTGGGTGCTCTCGTTCGGCCCGGAGGCGGAGGTGCTCGAGCCCGAAAGCCTGCGGGCGGAGGTGCGCAGGCGGTTGGAGGCTCTCCTTGGTCGGGCGTGAGGGAGGACGCCGGCCGCGGACGCCCCGGGCCTCCGAACGCCTGCGACGACTCCTGGTCGTGGTGCCGTACCTCGTCCGCCATCCGGGGACGGAGCTCTCGGAGATCGCCCGCCTGTTCGACGTCTCCGAGGAGCAGCTGACCTCGGACCTGAACCTGCTCTTCGTCTCCGGCCTGCCCCCGTACGGACCCGGCGACCTGATCGGCGTCGACATCGAGGACGGGCGGGTGTGGATCGACATGGCCGACTACTTCGAGCGCCCGCTCCGGCTGACCCGTGCGGAGGCGCTGGCGCTGTACCTGAGAGGGACGGCGCTCGCGGCCTCCCCCGGCCTTCAGGAGGCGACCGCGCTCACGTCGGCCCTGCGAAAGCTCGGTCAGGGGCTCGGCCCGCAGACCCTCGGCGAGCTCGCTGAACGGGTTGAGGCGGCGGCGAGCGGTCGACCCGCCGAGACGCTCGAGGTGATCCGCGACGCCGTGCGGAACCACGAGCGCCTCTCGATCGAGTACTACGCCGCCTCCTCCGCGGAAAGGAGCACGCGAGCGATCGACCCGGAGGAGGTCTTCCTCGCGATTGGCAACTGGTACGTGGTCGCCTGGGACCATCGCTCGGGCGAGGAGCGCCTGTTCCGGGCCGACCGAATCCGGCTCGCGCGCCCGACCGGCGTTCACTTCTCGCCGCGAGGTCTCGCCGGCGCCGGACGACCGCTCTACTCGCCGACCGACCGCGACGTGCCGATCCGCCTGCTGTTGCGGCCGGGCGCGAGGTGGGTGGCCGAGTACTACGAGGTCGACGAGGTGCTCGAGCGGCCCGGGGGAGCCCTCGAGGTGGTTCTGCCGGCGAGCCGGTTGGAGTGGGTGGCGCGGCTGGTGCTGCGCCTGTCTGGCGAGGTCGAGGTGATCGCGCCGCCCGAGCTGAAAGACCAGGTCAGGGATCTCGCGAGCCGGACCGCAAAACGATACGAACGGAGTAGTCCGCTCGACGTAGAGGCGACTCAACCGCCCCGAAACCACGGCCGATACAGGTCGTGACATGACCACGATCCGGACGACGTGCCCCCGCTGCGGGGAAGTGGACATGGGCCCCGAGTCGATCCTGCTGTCCGTGATGCAGGGCGGGCGAGAGGGCACCTACCGGTTCACCTGCCCGACCTGCTCCGACGCGGTCGAGAAGCGGGCGGACCGGAAGATCGTGGCGCTCCTGGTTTCTGCGGGCGTCGACGTGGCCACGCGCGACGAGTTCGAGTCGCGAACGCCGTCCCTCTTCGACGACGAGCCCGCGGGAGTAGACCGGCGCGGGCCGCTGCCCGACGCTCCGGCGCTCACGGTCGACGACCTCATCGACTTCCACTTCCGCCTGCAAGACGACGACGCGATTCAGGAGTTCCTGGCGAGTCAACGCTGAGGCCGCGACTCGGGTAGCATCGTCCTCAGTGTCCGCTCCGTTCGTCGTCTGGCTCTGCGTCGGGCTGGTGACCACGGTCGCGCTCCTGGCCGTTCTGATCGCCCTGGTCCGCCACGTCGTGGTGCTCGGGCGCACCGTGGGACGCTTCCAGCGGGAGATCCGGCCGATCGCGGACGAGATCGCCGAGGGCGGGACCCGGGCGTCGTCCCGCCGGAGCACGCTCCGGGCCCGGGGGGGCGGGCCGACGGGGATGACCCCAGGGTAGAATCGCTCGGGACCAGGTCCCTCTCGCCATGTTCAACATCGGTCCGCTCGAGCTCATGGTCATTCTCATCGTGGCCCTCCTCGTGGTCGGGCCACGGCGACTTCCGGAGCTCGGCCGTTCCATCGGAAGGGGCCTGCGGGAGTTCCGCCGCGCACAGGAGGAGGTGCAGCGGACGCTGCAGCTGACGCTCGGTGAGACCGAGCCCGAGGAGTCCGAACCGGCGCAATCGGTCCCCGGCGGCGCTCCGGGCAGCGTCTCGGACGAGCCCGGCGACGCCGGCGCGCGCGAGCCCGCGGCCAAAGACGCGGAGGACGATGCGGCCCTCGGGCCGCGGGCGGTCGCCGCGACCCTCGGTCAGGGAATCGCCGAGCTCCGCCGGGTCCGGGAGGAGCTCCAGCGCAGCTTCCGTGTGGACCTGGACGACGAACCCGCCGCGCGGTCCGCGGGCGGACGGACGCCCGAGCCGCCGCGGGGCGCCCGGAACGCGGAGGGTGCCGATGCGGGGACGGACGCCCGGACCGGGGAGGGGCCGGGCGCGGGGACGGACGGCGGGACCGGGTAGGGGCCGGCCGCCGGATCCCGAGCATGCCGCTGATCCCGCAGCGCTTCCGGCGCCGCCGAAGGCGCGATCCCGAGGCGACGATGACGCTCGTCGAGCACCTCGAGGAGCTCCGCACGCGGCTCTTCGTATCGCTCGGAGCGATCGGGGTCGCCTCGATCGTGGGCTGGTTCCTCTACGGCGCCGTGCTCCGGCTGCTCCGCTCCCCGTACTGCGAGACCCTCCGGAACCTCCCGAAGGCCAACCGGCCCTCGACCGGCTGTGCCTTCGTGTTCACCGGCGTCCTGGACCCGGTGGTCATCAAGCTGAAGGTCGTGGTCTTCCTCGGCCTGTTCATCGCGCTCCCGGTGGTGCTCTACGAGCTGTGGGCGTTCGTCGTCCCGGGGCTCACCAGACGCGAGCGCCGGATGGCGGTCCCGTTCATCGCCTCCTCGGTCGTGCTCTTCGCGGCCGGAGCCGCCCTCGCCTACTTCACGCTGCCCAAGGGGCTGAACTTCCTGCTGGGGTTCGCCGGGTCCGGGTTCGTCCCGCTGCTCACCGGCGATCGCTTCCTCGGGTTCGTGATGCTGCTCGCGCTCGCGTTCGGGGTGTCGTTCGAGTTCCCGATCGTGCTGATCTTCCTCTCGATGGTGGGGGTGGTCTCGAGCCGCAAGCTCCGCGACTGGCGGCGCGGGGCGATCCTGTTCATCGCGATCTTCGCCGCCGTGATCACGCCCTCGTCGGACCCGTACACGATGACCGCGATGATGGTTCCGATGATCCTGTTCTACGAGGGCGCTATCATCGTGGCCCGCGTGCTCGGCAAGTAGGTCGCGCGAAGGAGATCCATGGCCATCAAGGGCAAGAGCAGGTCGCGAGCGCGACGGGCCGTGACGCCCGGCCCGCGGCCCGCGTTCGTCCCCGTCAAGCGCCCGCTGCTCGCCCGGCGGGGCTTCCAGGTGACGGCGCTCGTCGTGATCCTGGCCGTGGCGGCCGCGGCCATCGTCTACGGTCTGGCCAAGGAGCGCACGAAGCAGCGCACCGAGGCGCTGCAGCGCAGCATGCGCGTCGCCACCACCAAGTACCAGGTGATCGTGGACGGCGCGCTGGCCAACGCCGGTCAACCCCTTCCACCGAGCGGGTTCAACGCGTTCCCTTCGCTCACCACCGACATCGATGGCCTCCGCAAGGGCACCGTCAGCGCGAAGACCGCCGCCAAGGACGCGAAGCAGGCGACCGCGAACGCCAAGACGGCCGAGGCCGCGATCGGCAAGGTCAGCCCAGCGGCGATCTTCGGCGGCAAGGGGTTCGACCTCGCGTTCGTGAACTACGCGATCAACTCGCAGACCAAGCTCGCGAACGCCCTGAAGCTGTACGAGCAGGTCGGCAGCCTCCTCCAGATGGCGGTCGAGGCGGGTGGCGTACAGCGGACCACGCTGCTCGACCGGGCCTCCGCGGTCCTCGACGTCGCGAGCACGCTCTTCAACGACGGCTACAACGACTACGTGAACCTGAAGAACACGGCCGGCATCTTCACGCCGACGGCGATCGGCGGGAGCGGCGCTGCCGGAGCGGGCGGGTGAGCGACGGGCTCTTGCTCCTGCACGCGTTCCCGCTGGACGCGCGTATGTGGGAGCGGCAGGTCGCGACCTTCGCGCCGCTGCTTCCCACCGTGGCGCCCAGCTTGCCCGGCTTCGGCGGGACCCCCCTCGCCGGCCCCGTGCTCACCATGGCCGCGGCGGCCGAGCGAGCGCTCGAGGCGCTGGACCAGGCCGGTCTCGAACGCGCGGTCGTGTGCGGCCTGTCCATGGGCGGGTACGTCGCGTTCGAGCTCTGGAGGCGAGCGCCCCAGCGGTTCGCCGGGCTCGTCCTCGCCAACACACGGGCCGCGCCCGACTCGGAGGAAGGAGCGGCCGCGCGTCGGGCCCTCGCCGAGCGGCTGCGTGCGGAGGGCGCCCGCTTCCTCGTCGAGCAGCCGCCCGCGCTGCTCTCGGAGACGGCGAGCGCCAACCTGCGTCGATGGGTGAGGGACGCCATCGCCGACCAGCCGGCCGAGGCGATCGCCGCCGCTTCGCTCGGGATGGCGGAGCGCCCCGACTCCACCCCGGACCTGTCGGCGATCGACGTTCCCGTGCTGGTCATCACGTCGACCGCGGACGCGCTGATCCCGCCGGACGTGTCCGTCCAGATGGCCGAGCGGATCCCCGGGAGCCGGCTCGCGATCATCGAGGGCGCGGGGCACCTGTCCAACCTCGAGGCACCGGAGGAGTTCGACCGGCTGCTCCGCGCCCACCTCGGCCGCTGCGGCCTCCTGTAGTCCGTCGGCTCGGCCGGGCCCCGTAGACTGGCCTCGTGACCCTCCTCGAACGCTTCGCCCACCGCTATCCGTTCGCGCTCGACGCCTTTCAGCTCGAGGCGATCGAGGCGCTCGCGGCCGGTGAGTCCGTGCTCGTGGCCGCCCCCACCGGGGCTGGCAAGACCGTCGTCGCCGAGTTCGCCGTCGAGCGCGCTCTGGAGCGGGGAGGCAAGTGCTTCTACACCACGCCCCTCAAGGCCCTCTCGAACCAGAAGTTCGGCGATCTCGTCGCCAGGCATGGCGCCGCCAAGGTCGGCCTGCTCACCGGCGACAACTCCATCAACTCGGAGGCGCCCGTGGTCGTGATGACCACCGAGGTGCTCCGGAACATGCTCTACGAGCAGAGCCCGACGCTGCGCGGGCTCATGTCGGTCGTCCTCGACGAGATCCACTACCTGCAGGATCCCTACCGAGGGGCCGTCTGGGAGGAGGTGCTGATCCACCTGCCGTTGTCGGTGTCGGTGGTGTGCCTGTCGGCAACCATCTCCAACGCCGAGGAGTTCGGAGAGTGGATCGGTACGCTTCGTGGTGCCACCCGCGTCGTGATCGAGGAGCGGCGCCCCGTGCCGCTGGAGCACCACTACCTCATCGGTCGCGACCTCCATCCGATGCACGTCGAGCAAGACGGGGAGCTGGTGCCGAACCCCTATGTCGTCTCCCTGGACCGAGAGGAGCTCCGAGTCCGGACCTTCCGTCGACGCGGCTCGGGGGCGCTCCAGCACGAACGGACCCCGAGGCCCCGGGAGGGCCACCGGCGGGTGTACGTCCCGCGCCGAGAGGAGGTGGTGGAGGTCCTCGCCGAGCACGGGATGCTCCCCGCCATCTACTTCGTCTTCTCGCGGGCCGGGTGCGACCGCAGAGTGGAATGGCTCATGGCCAGCGGGATCCGCCTCACCACCCCGGAGGAGGCCGAGCGCATCCGGGAGTTCGCGGAGCTGCGCGCGGCCTGGATGGACGAGGACGACCTGCGAGCGTTGGGGTTCGCCGACTTCGTCGAGGCGCTCGCCGCCGGGATCGCCGCCCACCACGCCGGGATGCTCCCGGTCTTCAAGGAAACCGTGGAGGAGATGTTCGAGGCGGGGTTGGTCAAGGTGGTGTTCGCGACCGAGACGCTGTCGCTCGGCATCAACATGCCGGCCAAGACCGTGGTCATCGAGGACCTCTGGAAGTTCCAGGGCGAGCGGCACGAGCTGCTCACGCCGGGGGAGTACACGCAGCTCACGGGACGCGCGGGCCGGCGGGGGATCGACGAGCTCGGACACGCCGTGGTCGTCTTCCAGCGTCAGGTGCCGTTCGAGCGGGTGGCCTCGCTCGCGAGCACCCGCACGTATGAGCTGACCTCGTCGTTTCGGCCCTCGTACAACATGGCCGTCAACCTGGTCCGCAACTACACGAGGGAACAGGCGCACCACCTGCTGAACGCCTCGTTCGCGCAGTTCCTTGCCGACCGTGGCGTGGTGGCCCTCGAGCGCCAGCTCGAGCGCGACCGGGCGTACCTGGCCGGCTACCGGGACCAGCTGCGGTGCCACCTCGGCGACTTCGGCGAGTACTGGCGCCTGCGGGAGCGGGCGGATCGCATCCGGGAGCAAGCCCGCCGGGGCGGGGAGCGGGCGCGCATGGACGCGGTTCGCGACGCACTCGGAGCGCTTCGAACCGGCGACGTGATCTTCGTGCCGCGGGCTCGCCGGCGCGGCCTCGCCGTGGTCCTCTCGACCCGAGAGGGCCGGCCGACCGTGCTCGCACAGGACCGGAAGGTCTTCCGGCTCTCACCCCGCGACTTCGAGGAGCCGCCCGCGGTCCTGTCGAAGATTCCCCTGCCGCGGACCGGGAGCGCCCGCAGCGCCCGGTTTCGCCGCGACCTGGCCGCCCGGCTCGTGGCGCTCGACGTGCGGGCGCCGAAGCCCTCCCGGACGCGGCTCGACGCGCGCGCCGAGCGCGAGGCCGCACGGCTCGAGCGGCTTGCGGAGGCCCACCCGTGCCACGCCTGCCCGGAGCGCGCGACCCATGAGCGCTGGGCCGCCCGCGCCAGCAGGCTCGAGCAGCAGATCCAGGGCGTCGAACGGCGGATCCGGAGCCGGACCGAGACGCTGGCCCGTCAGTTCGAGCGGGTCCTCGGCGTCCTGGAGGATCTCGGGTACGTGCACGACTTCTCCATCCAGGCGAAGGGGCTCGTACTCGCCCGGATCTACGGGGACGGCGACCTTCTGGTCGCCGAGGCCCTCGCGGAGGGGATCCTGGACGGTCTGTCGCCAGCGGAGGCCGCCGCCATCGCCTCCGCGTTCGTGTACGAGTCGCGGGAGCGGGTTCCGCGCGCTGGGGAGATGCCGACCGCCGAGAGCGCCGAGCGCTACCGGCGACTGGTCGACCTCTACCGGCGGATTCGCCGATCCGAGGACGCCCACCACGTCGAGCTGTGTCGCGAGCTCGAGGCCGGGTTCGCCACCCCGGTGTTCCACTGGGCCGAGGGCAAGCCGCTCGAGGACGTGCTCACCGAGACCGACCTCGCTCCGGGCGACTTCGTGCGCAACTGCAAGCAGGTGCTCGACCTCCTGCGACAGATCGCGGAGACCGCGCCGGGAGAGACCGCACGTCTCGCGCGTCGCGCGGCGGAAGCCGTCGATCGCGGCGTCGTTGCCTACACGGGCGTCTGACGGTGCCGGGTAGGATGCTCCCGCGATGGCGAGCCCCTTCGGAGAGCTCACGGTGATCGTGAACCCCCACGCGGGCAAGCGGCGCGTGGGGGAGGAGATCCCCGAGCTGGAGCGGACGCTCCAGGCACGCGGGCTCGCCTACCGGCTGCTCCGAACCGAGGGGCCGGGGGACGCGACCCGGTTCGCGCGGGAGGCCCTCCGCGACGGGAGCCGGTTCCTCGTGGCAGTCGGCGGGGACGGGACGGTGCACGAGGTGGTGAACGGAATGCTCGAGGACGGGAGGCCCGTGGCGCGCGACGCGGTCCTCGGCGTGGTCGCCGCCGGGTCCGGGTGCGACCTGGTCCGCACCTTCGGGCTGCCGGGCGACGTGACGAGGTCCTGTCAGCACCTCCTCGGAGAGAACACCTACCCGCTCGACGTCGGCAAGCTCACGTACACGGACGTCGAGGGTCGATCGGTCGTGCGCTACTTCGCGAACGTCGCCGAGACCGGCCTTGGAGCGGCGGTTGCCGCCAGAGCGGACCGGCTGCCCACGTCGTTCGGACAGTCGAAGTACTTCTTCGCGTTCTGGCTGACGCTCCCGCGCTTCCACCTCGCGCAGGTACGCCTGCAGGCAGACCGCCGCAGCTACGAGGGTCCCGCGCTGATGGTGATCGTCGGCAACTGCCAGTACTACGGAGGCGGCATGAGGATCTCGCCGCGCTCGTACCCGGGGGACGGGGTCCTGGACGTCCTGGTCTTCAAGGGCCCCAAGTCGGACTCGTTCACGATGCTGCCGAAGGTCTACCGGGGCGAGCACGTGCCGCACGATCACATCGAGGAGTTCCGCGTGAAGCGGTCGCTGACCGTCGACGCCGATCGGCCGCTCCCGATCGAGGCCGACGGTGAGGTGCTCGGATACAGCCCGGTGACGTTCGAGATCGTTCCGCAGGCCATTCGGATGAAGCTGTGACCACTCACCCCTACGAGACCCGACTGCGCGGGGCCGCCGAGCAGGCGGCGACGGCCGAGCTCGCCGGACTGGCCGTGACGCCCGGCGCGGATCTCGTGTACCTCACCGGGTATGCCCCGCCGCCTCTCGAACGCCTCACGCTGCTCGTCGTTCGGGTCGACCGCGACCCCGTGTTGCTCGTCCCCGCGCTCGAGCGACCCGCTGCGGCGTCCTGCCCCATCGGCGATCGGATCGAGATCGTGGGCTGGATCGACGGCGAGGATCCCTACGAGCGCGCGGCCGGGCTGCTCGGGTCGGGTCGGTTCGCGATCACCGACTCCGCCTGGGCCTCACACCTGATCGGGCTCCAGCGAGCCGCCGGTGGATGCTCGTTCGTGCCGGCGAGCGCCGCTCTCCCCCTGCTTCGCGCGATCAAGGACGACGGCGAGCTCGAGCTGCTGCGCCGGGTCGCGGACGCCGCCGACCGAGCGTTCGCCGAGGTGCTCGGCATTCGGTTCTCCGGCCGAACCGAGCGTGAGGTGGCCGGCGAGCTTGCCGTCGCCCTCGAGCGCCACGGTCACCAGGAGGTCGGCTTCACGATCGTCGGGTCCGGCCCCAACGGGGCCTCGCCGCACCACGAGCCCGGACCCAGGCGAATCGAGCCCGGCGACGCCGTCGTCCTGGACTTCGGCGGCCGGATAGATGGCTACTGCTCGGACATCACCCGGACGGTCGTGGTGGGGGAGCCCGATCCACAGCTCGAGGAGGTCTACCAGGTTGTGCGGGCCGCCCAGCAGGCGGCGTTCGAGGCGATCGCCCCGGACGTGCCGGCCGAGCGGGTCGACGCGGCCGCCCGAGCGGTCATCGCGGCCGCCGGATACGGCGAGCGGTTCGTCCACCGAACCGGCCACGGGATCGGGCTCGAGGTGCACGAGCCCCCGTACATCGTCTCCGGAAACGCCACGCCGCTTCGCCCGGGCATGACGTTCTCGGTCGAGCCCGGGGTCTACCTTCCGGGCCGGTTTGGCGTCCGGATCGAGGACATCGTGGCCGTGACCGATGACGGGGCGGTTCGGCTCAATCAGGCGACCAGAGAGCTCCAGATGGTCCCCTGAGCCGGGCCCATCCCCCGCACCCGACCACGGCCGGCCGGGCGGGCGAGGCGTACCTGGCAAACGCCGCCGAAGGTGCAAGCGCCCTCAGCGTCGAGGGCGGACTTTGGTGCCCTCCGGGGTGTCCATGACCTCGAGGTCCATGGCCTGCAGCCTGCTCCGGATCTCGTCGGCCGCCGTCCAGTCCTTCGCCGAGCGCGCCCGGTCTCGACGGCGAACGAGCTCCAGGACCTCCGGCCCGGGCTCCCACCGCTCGCGGACGTCCCGCTCCAGGTCGAGCCCCAACACGGCGTCCCACGAGGCGAGCAGCGCGTAGCGCTCGCCGGGGGCAAGCCCGGCGGCACCGACCGTCTCGTTCACGACGACCAGCGCCTGCGGCATGTCCAGGTCGTCGGACACGGCCTCGCGGAACCGCCGGTCCAGCTCGGTCCCCGCGGGGGAGAGCCGCTCCGGGCGGGGCGCGGCGGACCACTCCGCCATCCGCCGTCGCAGGTCCGTCAACCGACGGTTCTGACCCTCCAGCGCTTCCCAGCTGAAGTCCATCTCGCTCCGGTACCGAGTTCCGAAGCAGAGCAGCCGGTAAGCGAGTGGATCGATGCCCTGCTCGGCGAGGTCGGTGACCCGCGTGATGTTCCGGGCCGACTTGGCCATCTTCTGGCCGCCCATCTGCAGGAACCCGCCGTGAACCCAGATCGACACCACCGGATGCCCGACGGCGCCCTCGGACTGAGCGATCTCGTCCTCGTGGTGCGGGAACTTGTTGTCGTTGCCGCCCGTGTGGATGTCGAACCGCTCGCCCAGGTGCTTCATCGACATCGCCGAGCACTCGATGTGCCATCCCGGGAAACCCTCTCCCCAGGGGCTCGGCCACTTCAGCAGGCGGTTGGGGCCCGCCTTCTTCCAGAGCGCGAAGTCCTCCGGGTGGCGCTTGTTCGGATCGGTGGCGACCTCCTGGCGGTGGCCGGCGCGGAGCTGGTCCAGCGTGTTCCCCGAGAGCTTCCCGTACTCGGGGAAGGTCGTCACGTCGTAGTAGACGGTGCCGTCGACCTCGTAGGCGTGGCCCCTCTCGAGGAGCCGCTGGATGATCGCGATCATCTCGGGGATGTGCTCGGTCGCCCTGGGGTAGAGGTCGGCGCGCTGGATGCCCACGAGGTCCGCATCGTGGAGGAACGCCTCGGTGTACTTCTGGGCGATCTCGGCGGCCGACAGCCCCTCGTCGGCCTCCGCGAGCTCCATCTTGTCGCGACCGCTGTCGGTCACCTCGTCGGTCATGTGCCCGACGTCGGTGATGTTCATCACCCACCGGACCGGATGGCCCTCGAACCGCAGGGCGCGCCGAATCAGATCGCCCAGCATGAACGACCGCATGTTCCCGATGTGGATGTAGCGGTAGACGGTCGGGCCGCACGAGTAGATCTTGACGGTCCGGCCATCGACGGGGACCACCTCGCGAACCTCACGCGTGAGCGAGTCGTACAGGCGCATCGGAGGCAAGGATACCCGGCGGACTCCCGCACGCCCGCCAGCGTCGATGCGAGAGCCGGCCGGGCCCTCGGTGGGCCATCGAGGAGCGGCGGACGGCTAGCCGCGGTCCGGGCGCGGCGGGGGCTCGGGGCTCGCCCCGGCCCGGCCGCCGTTGCCGCGACCGTACGCGCCGGCGCCGGCCTCCGGGCCGAGGAGCGCCCGCTGCCCGCCGTCGCGGCCGTTGCCCGACGGGACGGCGATCGGCACCTCCAGGGGTTCGCGCTCGCCGAGCTCGGCCATCAGGGCCTCGATCTCGTCCCCGATCAGCTCCTCGCGCTCGAGGAGGGCATCGCGCACTCCCTCGACCACGTGACGCTTCTGCAGCAACAGGCCCCGAACCCGCGCGCGGCACTCGCTCAAGATCGCGTCGACCTCCTTGCGTCGCTCGGCGTCCGCGAGGACGGAGGCAACCGGGTCGGCGTCCATCATCGAGAGGGCGGCCCCCGCCGACACCAGGCTCTTGCCCATGCCGTACAGACCGACGTAGGCCGCCGCGTTCCGGGTCGCGTTCACCAGGTCCGAGGAGGGACCCGACGTCGTCTGTCCGAACCAGATCTCCTCGGCGACCAGTCCCGCGAGCGCCACCTGCATCCGCGCGAGGAGCTGCTTTTGGGTGCGCAGGAACATCTCCTCGACCTCCTGGGTCGAGACCAGCCCGAGCGCGCCCTCACGCTTTTGGATCGTGATCACCTGGATCTGCAGCTCTCCGCGCTCGAGCGTGTAGGACGCGACCGCGTGGGCTGCCTCGTGGATCGCGACCATCTCCTTCTCTCGCTGCGAGTACTTGACCGGCTGCTTGAGTCCGATCTCCTCGGAGAGCTTGGCCTGCCACAGATCGTCCCACCTGAGGGCGTCCCGCCCGTCCTGGAGGGCGAAGAGCAGCGCCTCGTTCACGATGTTCTTGAGCATGGCGGGGGAGTACCCCACGGTCATGCGCGCGAGCTTCGCGTAGTCGATCGGCTCGTGACGGACCTTCGCCAGGTAGTAGCGGCAGATGTCCTCCCGCCCCTCGGCGTCCGGGAGCCCGACGTGGATCTTGCGGTCGAAGCGCCCGGGGCGGAGCAGCGCGGGGTCGAGCGTTGCGGCGCGGTTCGTCGCGCCGATGACCAGGATGTTGTAGAAGGGCACCTTGGGCTTGGCCCGGAACAGGATCCGCCGGACGTGTCGCCAGATCCCCCGCGGAACCGTGAACCCGTCCATCTGCACCAGGAGCTCGTTGATGACCCCGAGACCGGCCCCGCCGAACCCGCCCGGCGTCACCACGAAGGGGTGCGTGTGGGAGGAGTCCACGGGGACCGAGCGATCCGACACCGCGCCGCGACTGCCGACGGCGTCGATCTCGTCGATGAAGATGACCGCGCCCCCGTACTTGTCCGACATCGTGCGGGCCTTCTTGAACAGACGTCGGACCTTGAGGTTGCCGATGCCGAGGAACATGTTCGCGAACCCCGACCCGGTCGCGAACAAGAAGGGAACCCCCGAGGCACCCGCGATCGCCTTGGCCATGAGGGTCTTGCCCGTACCCGGCGGGCCCTCGAACAGGATCCCATGGGGCGGGTAGCCGCCCATCTGTTTGAAATCCTTGAAGCCCTCGAAGACCCGCAGGACCTCCTTGGTCGCCTCCACCGCCGCGGGCTGCCCCCGCACGTCGTCGAAGGTCGTGTCGTACTCGTTCGGGTAAATGACGTAGTCGTTCCCACGCGCGAGGAACCAGAACATCGCGACGAACTGCAGGATGATGAAGGCCATCAGCACGATCGCCGTGAGGGCGATCTGGCGCGTCGAGGACAGGGTGGCACCGGGGTGCCGCAGGGCATCCGTGGGATGGATGCCGAGGAACAGGTAGGCGATCAGCAGGTAGGCCAGCAGGATCATGGCCGCCCGCTTGGCCCAGCGTCCGTACCGTCGATACTGCTCCATGGTTCGCTCCCCGGAACGACGGGTGCCCGAGGCGTCTCGCCCGGGCACGTTTGCACGAGTGTACGCCACGAGGGGCGAAAACCGGAGCGCGCTCGCCCTCGGGGCCGGGCGCGCCTCTACGGCCGCAGGGGCCGGCCCTCGAACGGGATCGAGAGCACGACCGTCGTGCGGGTCTGCACGCCGCCCTTCTCACGAAGGCGGCGGATCAGGTCCTCCAGGCCCTCGGTCGTCCTCGTCCGCACTTTCAGGACGTAGTTGGCCTCACCGGCGACGCTGAAGCAGTCCTCGACCTCGGGGAACTCCTCGACCCGCTCCGGCAGGTCGTCGGGCTGCATCGGGTCGAGCGGGGTGACCGCGATCAGGGCCGTGACGGTCAGCCCGATCGCCTCGGGGTCGAGCACCGCGCGGTAGGCCCGGATGACCCCCGACTGCTCGAGCTTCCGCACGCGGTCGTGGACCGACGATGGGGAGAGACCGACCCGTCGGCCGATGTCCGCGTACGTCGCCCTGGCGTCCTCCTGCAGGGCGGCGATGATCTCCAGGTCGCGCTCGTCGAGCACCATCCGCATCATACGTTGAGCGCGGCCGGGGAGCCCGCGCAGCGGACGGGGGATCCGACGGGGCGAGGAGAAAACCCCCGGTCCGGGCGATTGCCCGCAGCGCCGGGCTCGGGTACAACCCTCGACGCGCGGGTTCTCGCGCCGACCCCACCTCTCCCGGGGCGAAGGGAACGAGGTGGCGGATGCTCGACCGCGCGCCCGGAAGGTGCCGATCCACCGACCCCCGAGGCGACCTGGTGGTCCTGGACGAGGGGACCTCCGCCCGGTTCGTCTCGGCGGTGGTGCCGCTCGTGCCGCAGATCGAGTGCGGCCTTCGCCCCGGAGTGGTCGCCAACCGCGTGGTCTCGACCGCGAACGGAAGAATCCGTCTCGAGCCCTGGCGCGTGGCTCTCGCCCGCCTGCGGCGCGAGCTCCGCGTGCTCGGCGAGCGGGCGGGGTCGGTGCTCGTCGCCGACGTGCGCGCCTGCTACCCGTCCATCCGCACCGAGGTCGTGGCGCGGCGCCTGCGCGCCCTCGGGTGCCGGCGCCGGCACGTGAGCAGATTGGTGCGGGTCCTCGAGGGGATCGAGCGCTCGGGAGTTCGCGGTCTGCCCGTTGGGCCCGATCCCTCGGCCGTGCTCGCCAACGCCGTCCTCGCCGCGGCCGACGACGCTCTTGCCCGAACCGGGGCAGTCCACCTGCGATGGGTCGACGACTTCTTCGTGTTCGCGCACGACGGCGAAGCGGGACGGGCGATCGTCGTCCTCGAAGAGGCCCTCGAGCCGCTCGGACTGCAGCTCGCCCCGAACAAGACGCGGGTCCTCGACGGCCGAGCGGAGATCGAGACCGGACTGGAGCGCCGAGGCGTCTCGCCGATCGGCCGCGGCTATGATCCCGCCGACGATGCTCACGCTGTACCGGGCGTCCCGGATCCACACGCTGTCGTTTCCCCCGACGGGTGAGTGGCTGCTGGTGGACGGCCGGCACGTGCAGCGGGTCGGATCGGGAGAGCCCCCAACCGCCGACCGCGTCGTCGACCTGCCGGGCGCGACGATCCTGCCCGGGTTCATCGATGCCCACGTCCACCTCACCGGCACCGGCGAGCACCACCGGGCACCGGAGGTCGCCCGTGCGCGCTCCGCGGCCGAGCTCCTCGAGGTCCTGCGAGGGCTCGCCGATCGAGGCACGGGCCCGCTGCTGGTTCACGGGTGGGACGAGTCGAAGTGGGACCGGCCCGACCCGCCCACGCTCGCGGAGCTCGACGCCGTCACCGACCGGCCGACCGCCGCGGTCCGGGTCGACGGCCACCTCCCGCTCGCGAACAGCCGCGGGCTCGACCTCTCCGGCGCCCTCGAGGCGGGCGATGGAGTCGAGCGCGACCCGGAGGGCCGCCCCACCGGAAAGGTGACCGGGGGCGCCAACGAGCGCCTGCGTCTCTGGTTCCAGCGACACCTGGCCGACCGCGACGTCGAGGAGCTCCAGCTCGAGGCGGCGAGCCTCGCGGTCGCCCACGGGGTGACGTGCATCCACGAGATGTCGATGCCCTCCGAGCGCGGGCTCCGAGATCTGGAGATCCTGCTTCGACACCGGGCCCGCCTGCCCCTCGACGTCGTCACCTACCTGGCGACCACCGACATCGCCCAGGTCATGGACCTCGGATTGCCCAGGATCGGGGGGGACCTGCCGGTCGACGGTTCCATCGGAGCCCGCACGGCCTGGGTCTCAACGCCGTTCGCGGACGGGGAGGGGAGCGGGGTCGCCCGCTTCGCGGACGACGACCTGGTCCAGCTCTTCCACGACGCCCACCTCGCCGGCCTCCAGGTCGGCGTACACGCGATCGGCGACGCCGCGATCGAGCAGGTGGTGCGGGCCTGGGAGCGCGTGTACCGCTCGCTCGACACGCGAGGGCGCCGGCACTTTCGCGCCCGCCGTCACCGGGTGGAGCACTTCGAGATGCCGACCCCGGACCTCATCGAACGCGCAGCCGCGCTCGGCCTCGCGATCTCGGTGCAGCCCGCCTTCGACGCCGAGTGGGGAGCCCCGGGCGGCCTGTACGACGTCGGGCTCGGGTGGGACCGGGCGGAGGGCATGAACCCGTTCCGCAGCCTGCTCGACCGGGGTCTCGAGGTGGGCGCGGGGTCGGACTCGCCGATCACCACGATCGACCCCCTCGCCGGGATCGCGGCGTTCGAGCGTCACCACGATCCGGCCCAGCGGCTGTCCCGGGAGCAGGCGATTCGTGCGTACACGATCGGCAGTGCGAGGCTCGCGCACCTCGAGGCCAAGAAGGGCGCGCTCGGACCGGGCCGCCACGCGGACTTCGCGGCCTTCGAGCGCGATCCCATGGAGGAGGAGCCGCTCGACGGCCTGCGACCGATCCTCACCGTATCGCTCGGCCGAGAGGTGTTCGCGGCCTGAGCCGGTTCGCGGGCCGACCGACCAGCCCGTTTGACACCCTCCCGGGGCCGGCCCTACAGTAGCTGCGCGTCGCCGCCTCGGCGGCGGCGCCGGAGGACCCAAGAGGCTGAGTAGAGAACGCGGCGCCCCGGCGCCGCGGCCCCAAAGGTCTCTTGGGTCCTCTTCCTTCGGTCCCGCCGGGCGTCCGCTCCCTCACGCGCCCCACCGCCCCCTTGCCGAACGTCACGGGGAACAAGGGACCCCGATCCCGCGTTTGCTACCCGGAAGACCCTGTCCGGGTTGCACGGCGGCAGTACAATCCCCCGGCCGGAGTGAGGGACCATGGAAGACATCGAAGACCAGATCGAGGACGAAGATCTCGACGAGGAGCAGCCCGAGGACCTCGACGTCGAGGAGCCGGCGACCGCCGCGGCCGGCGACGCGGACGACGTCGAGTCGATCGAGGAGCTCATCGTCAAGAAGGAAGGGCGAGACGACGAGGACGAGGACTCGATCCTCAGCCTGACGCGAGAGGAGCGCCTGGAGCCGCTGGCGGTGAAGGTGGTGCCGCCCCAGCCCACCGAGTTCATATGCAAGAAGTGCTACCTGGTGAAGCACCGCAGCCAGCTCAAGGA
>JAJPHY010000093.1 GCA_021325015.1 Actinomycetota bacterium
AAGGGCGTCTCCTTTCCGTCGAGTCGCTTCTCAACGGGGGGAGCATGCCCTTGGCTTCTCCCCTGGTGTGGGAGGTTCCGATGTCCGGCTTCAACGTAGGCACTACGACCTAGACCAGGTTAGTGATCCCCTCGGTGGCCCCGTTGGTGTCGGCGTACGGTGAAACGTGTCGCGATGTGAACGACGAATCATGTCGCTCCGCGTACGGCGAAACGTGTCGGTCTCCCGCGGTCTCTAGGTCCCACACCTGAGGGAGCGCTCGGTCCACCCTCCCGGCTCGAGGAAACCCATCC
The DNA here is from genome assembly GCA_021325015.1 of Actinomycetota bacterium. GTDB lineage: Bacteria > Actinomycetota > UBA4738 > UBA4738 > HRBIN12 > JAJPHY01. The sequence continues at coordinate 294 of JAJPHY010000093.1, forward strand.
GTCGAGCCAAGGAGGGAGGACCGGCCCCCATGATGCCCCAGGAGGACTGGATGAACCTGCAGGAGTTCCGGCCCCTTGCCGATCAAGGCGTGGCCTGGACCGAGATCGCCCGCCTCGCCGGCTGCGATCCGCGGACCGCCAAGAAGTACCTATCCGAGCGGCCCCGCCCGCCCCGCTACGGACCCAGACCTCCCCGCCCCAAGCTCATCGATCCGTTCACCGGCGTGATCGACTCCTGGCTCAGGGCCTCCAAGGGCAAGATCCAGGCCACCACGATCTTCGAGCGGCTCCTCCCCGAGCCCTACCGGTTCCCCGGCTCGTACCAGCGCGTGAAGGAGTACGTGGCGGCCAGGAGGCCGGAGATCCTTGCTGAGCTCGGCGTCAGGGATCCGGCGCGCCAGATGCACCGGCGGATCGAGGTCGCCCCCGGTGCCCAGGCCCAGGTGGACTGGGGCGAGGAGGAGCCGATCCAGACCCCTTCCGGCCCGGTGAAGGTCTACTCGTTCCACATGGTGCTCTCGCACTCCCGCGATCCGTTCTGCTGGTTCACGACCTCCCAGGATCTGGCCACGTTCTGGGAGGCCCACCGCCGCGCGTTCGAGCACTTCGGCGGGGTGCCGGCCCAGATCGTCTACGACCGGACCAAGACCGTGGTCCGCCGACACGTCGGCCGGGGCCAGGATGTCCCGCTGCACCCCGAGGCGGTCGCCTTCGCCTGCCACTACGGCTTCGCCATCCGGGTGTGCTGGCCCGAGCGCCCGCAGAGCAAGGGCCGGGTGGAGAGCTCGGTGAAGACCACCAGGGCCAAGGTGCTCGCGGGTCGCACGTTCACCGACGTCTCCCAGATGCAGGCGGCCTGGTTCGAGTGGCTGCCGCAGCGCCGGTCCCAGATCCACCGCACGCACGGCGAGGTGATCGCCACCAGAGCTGAGGCGGACCGGGGGGCTCTCGGGTCGCTGCCTGCCCGTCCGTACCTCGTCACCGACCGTCACCTCCGCACGGTGGGCAAGGACGCCCTGGTCTCCTTCGGTGCCAGCCTCTACTCGGTCCCCTGGAGGACCGTGCGCCCAGGGCAGCGGGTGGAGCTGCGCGTCAGCACCGATGAGGTTCAGATCTTCACGCTCGGTTCGCACCCCGAGCAGCTGGCCACGCACGCCCGAGCCCACAGCAGAGGATCCTGGGTCGTCGACCCCAAGCACTGGGACGGCCTTCCCGACGGGACCCGGAAACAGACCGGACCGGCCACCCCGCCGGCCGAGGGGCCGTCCCGGGTCGAGCAGGAGGTCCTGGCCGAGGTGCTCGGGCGCCTCGGTAGGGCAGGGGTGGCCGTCGCCCGGCGCGACCCCGCCACCTACGACCGGGCCTTCGCCATCTCGGGAGGTGCAAGGTGAGCGAGCTCGTCTCGGGTCGCATCCGGCACAACGCCGAACGCCTCCGCCTCGCTCACCTGGCCGAGTTGGCCGAGCAGCTCGTCGCCCGGGCCGAGGAGGCCAAGATGGGCTACCTCGAGTTCCTCGATGTCGTGCTCGAGGAGGAGGTGGGCATCCGGGAGGGAAGGAGGTTCCGAAACGCCCTCAAGCTCTCGGGTCTTCCCCACCACAAGGGCCTGGACGAGTTCGACTTCGCCTTCCAGCCGGAGCTCGACGCCCGGAAGGTGCGCGACCTCGCCACCCTCACCTTCGCGGAGCACCGAGCGAACGTGTGCCTGCTGGGCCCGCCGGGGGTGGGCAAGACGATGCTCGCCGTGGGGCTTTCGATCGCCGCCTGCCAGGCCGGGTACTCGGTCTACTTCACCACGGCCGACGACATGGTCCGCAACCTGAAGGAGGCCGAGGCCGGCGGGCGCTTCGCCCGCAAGCTCCAGACCTACCTGAAGCCGGCGGTCCTGGTGCTGGATGAGGTCGGCTACCTTCCGCTCTCGCGGGCCGAGGGGAACATGGTGTTCCAGCTCGTGTCCCGGCGCTACGAGAAAGGCTCGATCATCCTGACCTCGAACAAGACCTTCTCGGAGATGGGGCAGGTCTTCGGGGACGAGGTGCTCGCCACGGCCATCCTGGACCGCCTCCTGCACCACGCGGAGGTGCTGTCGATCAAGGGGCCCTCCTACCGGCTGAAGGACCGGATGATCGAGCGCGTGGAAGGGGGTGGTGCGGACAAGCGAGCTTCGTGAGGCTGAGGGATGACCGACACGTTTCGCCGTACATCCTGCGACACGATTACTTGACCGCGGACACCACAATCCGCAGGAGCGGCTGAGCCGCGAGGTGCGCCGGCGCACCGACGTCGTTGGCATCTTCCCCAACCGGGCCGCGATCTATCGCCTGGTCGGTGCGGTGCTTGCCGAGCAGCACGATGAGTGGGCCGTGGCTCGCCGCTACATGGGCGTGGAGTCGCTCGCGAGGGCGCGGGTGAGGATCGTTCAAGGAGAGCTCGAGGAGGCAGCGAGGGAGGTGACTGGGGAGCTGGTGGCGGCCAGCTGATCTTCTAGAGCGAGCGATGAAGCGGTGTTCTCATACACCACGTTGACGGGCGCGGCCCCCCCGCTCGGTCACGGCGCTCCAGTGAGCGAAGTGGGAGCGGGGCGGGGCGAGCCGGTGCTACGCGCCGTGCTACCGAACGGAACGCGCGGTCGGCACAGAACAACATGAACCGCGCCCGACAGCCTTCGGCCTGGACAAGACGGCACCAGGCTGCACCAGATGGACGGGGCAACACGGACGCGGCAAGACCCATGGTCCGCCGCTCAGCCCTGCAGGGCAAACTCCCCGCGGAGGACGGCCCGTGTGCTTACGGTTCGAATCCCCCCTCCGACACCGGGTTCGACCAGGGAAAGCGCAGGTGTGGGGCGCGCGCCCGCCCTCAGTGGCTCCACGTCTCGCGTTTGGATGACTCGCCGCGCCCGTCGCTACCAGGTCAGGCGGCCCCGTGTCGACGGACAGCGGAGGTGGCGTTCCTCCGCAGGAGGGCGCCGCTACCGAGCCATCTCGAGCAGCTCGGTCAGCCGCCGGGCGCTGGCGAGGTGGCCCTCCTCGGTGGCCACCGCCAGTGATCGCCGGAGGACCGGCGCCGCTCCCACGACTCCGCGGGCGACGAGCACCTCGGCCTGCGCGAGCCGCGCCTCGAACAGGGAGTGCGGCACCTGCCCGGCCAGCGCCGCCGCCGTCATCCGTTCGGCCTCCTCCAGGTCCCCGCGAGCGACGAGGGTGAGCCCGAGTCGCGCCGCCGCCCACGACTCGAACAGGGGGAGGCCTTCCGCTGCCCGCAGCCCTTCCCGGAACGTCGCCTCGGCTGAGGCCAGATCCCCCACGGCCGTCTGGGCGATCCCCAACCCCCGCAGCGATGCCGCCGTCCATTCCCGGTGGTTGAGCTCCTGCGCGATCCCGAGCGCGGTCTCCGCGTCGGCGACCGCCTGGTCGCCCCTCCCGAGCGCTGCGAGAGCCTCGCTCCGGTGCCAGAGGCAGTAGCACCGCGCCTCGCGGTGCCGGAGGTCGGTGGCGATCTCGAGGGCGCGCTCGATCTCCGCCAGAGCATCCCGGGGGCGGTCCATGTGGACGAGGCCGTGCCCACGGGTGGATCGGGGAGTGATGGAGCGGAAGAAGTCGCCGGTCTCCTCGAAGAGATCCGCGATCTCCCCGAACGCCTCCACGCCGGCACGGATGTGGCCGGCCAAGAACGTCCGCACGGCCTTCAGGTCCAGGGCCCTGGCCCGGCCGTGGCGGTCGCCCAGGTGGCCGAAGAGAGCCAGCGCCTCGGTGAGCCGGCGCTCGGAGTCCTCCAGGAGCCCGAGGTTCATGTCGATCACGGCCATCGCCAAGAGCGCCTCGGCTCTCGCCGACTCGTCGTCGCCGGCTTCCACCAGCGCCAGTTCGGCGAGTCGCGACGCTCTTCTGTAGTCGTCGGCACCGGCGGCGAAGCTCGCCATCCGAGCAAGGGCGAGGGAACGGAGGGGTGCGCTCCCCGCCCCACCGAGCGCGCCTTTCAGCTCCTCGTCCAAGGCGCCCCTCGTCACGACCCCTCGCAGCGAGGCGTCGGCCCGGAGATCACCGCGGAGCATCTCGACGTGGAGCTGAGACGCCTCGGGGGAAGGGTCCACTCCGAGCTCCTCGGCGAGCCGCTGGCGAAGCTCCTCGAAGACGCGGAGGGCGCCGGCCCTGTCGCCGGAGAGGTAGAGGGACCTCATGAGGAGCAGGCGCCCAGCCTCCCGGAGCGGCTCGCGGGCGACCGCCATCTCGGCGAACTCGACCGCTCGTGTGAGGTCCCCGACCCGGAGCGCAGCCGCGGCGGCCCCTTCGAGCGCCTCCAGGTGTAGTCGTTGGAGCTCCGCGCGGACGGGTTGTGCCCAGTCGGCGTAGGCGTCCTCCATGAGAGGTTCTCCGCGCCACCACTCGAGCGCCCGGCCGAACGAGCCGAGGGCGCCCGCCCAGTCCTCTTCCGCGAGGGCCGTCCGGCCGGCTTCCGTCCGCCTCCGGAACTCCTCGGCGTCGATGAGGCATCCTTCCCCACCGGTGAAGGCGTATCCTCCGGGGCCGGTCGTGATGAGGCTCGGATCCCCGAGGGCGCGCCTCGCCCGGTGGATCAGCACCTCCAGGTTCGCCGCGGGGTCGGTGGGGAGACGCTCGGTCCAGAGGGCGTCGGCCAGTGCCTCCTTGGGCACCAGCTCGCCGCGGCGGCTGGCGAGCACCCGGATCAGCGTGCGAACGCGGCGTCCCCCGAACTCGCGCGCCGGGATCTCCTGGTGCCCGCGGCGCACGACGAAGCGGCCGAGCAGCCAGATCTCCACACGGCTCCTCCGCAGCGTTCGCAACTGCAAGCAAACCTTAAGCTGCGCGGGGCACCCTCCGCCAGGAGAGGATCGGAAGGCCGGTCCGCTGTTGGAAGGAGATTGCTGTGGCCGAATCAGGGAACCTGACCGAGGCCTCGATTGGGGACGCGGATCTCGCACGCCCTGATCTGAAGGACGCGGCGTGAGCGCGCTCTATCACGACGGCAACAGGACGCTCCAGGATCGGTTCGAGGCGACCCCGGCTTCGTGCGGGTCGTGGACCAAGGGACGCTCGCCTTCCCGAACTACGACGGGGGACCCGGCGCGGGACCCGGACGCGACGGAGGTGTGATGGGATGCCACGAGAACCGTGGCGACAGGGAGCAAGGAGGGGAACATGACGGGTGGCATCACCCGGCTGGAGAAGAAGAGCTTCGACTCGCCCGATGAGACGCGGAGTCCCTTCGACAAGGGCAGGATCGAGGTCGTGACCCTCGGCGGACTCGTCTTCAGTCGGGAGACGCTCGAGCCCGGATGGCGGTGGTCGGAGCACGTGAAGCCGACCGTCGGCACCGAGAGCTGCCAGAAGTACCACGTGAAGTACATCCTGTCGGGGCGGCAGCGCGTGGTCATGGAAGACGGCACCGACCTCGTGCTCGAGCCGGGCGACGTGGCGGTGATGCCGCCCGGGCACGACGCGTGGGTGGAGGGAGACGAGCCGAACCTCCTGCTTGAGCTGATCGGCCTCGTACAGCGGTCCTGAGGTCGACCGAGAGCGTTCCCAGCCAACGTGCGCGATCCCTGCGGCCTCCGAGTGGCCGGCTGGCCTCTTCAACTCGAAGCGGTCCATCCCGAGTGGACGAGGGCCCGCAGGTTTCAGGGCGTGGTCATTCGTAGATCCGCTGGGCCGGGGCTCACGAGTGGTTCGCGCACCGTCCTGGCCTCACTCTCAGAAACTCGGCGCTGGCCGGTCGCACGAGGCGGGACCAGGTTGTAGATCCCGACTCTGGCTGGCGCCCCGCGGGGAGCGGCGGAGCCGCCGCGAAGCTGGTCCGGAACCCGGACGGAATCAAGCATCGAACGCTCGTTCGAGAGGGCTCCTGACCAGCGGAAACGCTGGACAGTTCGAGTCTGGGAATGCCCGAGGGCCAAACAAGTTGACGTGTACGCCGAATGTACATACAGTCTGGGTCCGGAGGGAATGAGTCATGGCGCTGGGTGCGCGAGGCCAGAGGAAGCAGGAGCGGCTTTCGCTTCGCGCTACAGCCCGTCAGGTCGAACTCATCGACGAGGCGGCGGCCGCGGTCGACAAGACGCGGACCGACTTCATGCTGGACGTCGCGGTCCAGGAGTCCAAGCGGATCCTCGCCGACCGCCGTACCTTCACGTTGGGGGATGAGGAACGGGACGCGTTCCTGATGCTTCTCGATCGACCTGTCGTTGAGAAGCCTCGCCTGCGCGCGCTGTTCGAGCGTGGCAGCGTCCTCGAAGAGAAGGAGTGACAGCCGGCCTCTCGCCCGTCGTCTCGCTCGACGCCACCCACGACCTCAGCAAGTTCTCGTGCGGGAAGCCCGAGATGGACGACTGGCTGCGCAGGTACGCCCTCACGAACATGGCGCTCGGCGCTACGCGCACGTACGTCACCTGCGAGACGGGAGGCAACGTCGTACGTGGCTACCACAGCCTCGCCGCGTCGAGCATCGAGTTCGCCAAGGCCTCCAAGAAGGTGAGGAAGCAGCTCGGCCGCTATCCCATCCCCGTCGTCCTGCTCGCCAGGCTGGCCGTTGATCTGCGATTCCAGGGCAAGCGAGTGGGAGCAGCATTGCTCATCGACGCCTTGCGCCGTGCGCACGCAGCCGCTCAGGTCATCGGCGCCCGCGCCGTCCTGGTCGACGCTCTCGACGATGAGGCGCGCGCGTTCTACGAGAAGTACGACTTCGAGCAGTCGCCTACGAACCCATACCAGCTGCTTCTCCTCATGCAGGACCTTGGTCCGCTCATCTCGTAGTCTGCGTCCCCCTGCCGCGTCTGGCAGACTCCTCGCCCGTGCCCGCCTTCGCCTTGGAGGCTGATTGGGCGAAGGACGTCAGGCGATGGTTCATCAACCCTCGCTACCGGCTGGCTCGGGACTTGCAGGACCAGATGGAGGAGTCCCTGGCTGTGCTGACTCTCGGGCTCCCACCAGACACCGGCAAGCCCCGCCACTGGATCGGACTCGACAACGGTGAGCCAAATGGCTACGGAGGGCCATCGACCTGCCCGCGCTGATGATGCCCGCCGTGACATCGCTCCCGGAGCGAGGAGCTGCCGGCCCTGGTCGAGCTCGCCTGAGGCGGTCGCGTTCGGTGGGCGGCCGCCCTTCGATATGCTCCACGGACGCTCCGAAGGAGGCCGCCCTGAACGACGATCCGAACGGCCCGGCAGACCTCGTGTTCCTCGGCGGCACGGTCTACACCGTCGACGCGGCGCGCCGGTGGGCCCGCGCCGTCGCGGTGCGCGGAGGCCGCATCGTCGCCGTGGGGGAGGAGGCCGACGTCCGACCCCTGACAGGTCCTCGAACCGAGGTGATCCAGCTCGGCGGGCGGATGCTCCTCCCGGGATTCCAGGACGCGCACGTCCATCCGCCGGCCGGCGGCCTCGAGCTGCTCCAGTGCGCGCTCGCGGACGCGTACTCGCTGGAGGACTACTCGCGGATCATCGCGAGCTATGCCGCGGATCACCCGGACGTCGAGTGGATCCTCGGCGGAGGCTGGTCGATGGACGTCTTCCCCGGCGGGACGCCGAGGAAGGAGGCCCTCGACGAGATCGTCCCCGACCGCCCGGTCTTCCTTCCCAACCGCGACGGCCACAGCGCGTGGGTGAACTCCCGTGCGCTCGAGCTCGCCGGCGTCACCCGCAACATGCCCGACCCCGGAGACGGCCGGATCGAACGTGACCCCGACGGGTCGCCCGCCGGAACCCTCCACGACGGCGCGATGCAGCTCGTGGAGCGGCTGATCCCGCCCACGACCCAGGAGCAGTGGGAGGAGGGCCTTCGGGTCGCCCAGCGCTACCTCCACTCGCTCGGGATCACGGCCTGGCAGGACGCCATCGTGGGCGGGTCGTATCCGGCGCTCGAGGCCTACCTGGCGCTCGCGGACCGCGGCGAGCTCACCGCGCGGGTGGTCGGAGCGCTGTGGTGGGACCGCCACCGCGGCGAGGACCAGGTGGACGAGCTCCTGGCCGCACGTGCGCGCGCGTCGGTCGGTCGGTTCCGAGCGCCGACCGTCAAGGTCATGCAGGACGGCGTGATCGAGACGTTCACCGCCGGCGTGCTCGAGCCGTACCTGGGCTCCGACGGCCGGCCGACCGACAACCGGGGGCTCTCCTTCATCGAGCCGGAGCTCCTCCGCCGTATCGTCACGCGCCTGGACGCCGAGGGGTTCCAGGTCCACTTCCACGCGATCGGGGAGCGCGCCGTGCGCGAGTCGCTCGACGCGGTCGAGGCCGCCCGCCTCGCGAACGGGATGAACGACCTGCGCCATCACATCGCGCACGTCCAGGTGATCCATCCGGACGACCTCCCCCGATTCCGCGCCCTCGGGGTGACCGCCACCATCCAGCCCCTCTGGGCGATGAACGAAGGGCAGATGGTGAACCTCACCCTGCCCGTTCTCGGTCCCGAGCGCTCGCGCTGGCAGTACCCGTTCGCGAGCCTCCTGCGCTCGGGCGCGGTGCTGGCCGGCGGGAGCGACTGGTCGGTCTCGAGCCCGAACCCCCTGTGGGAGATTCACGTGGCCGTCAACCGGACGTCGTTCCCCGGCTACGCATATGGAGGCGACGACCGCGCCGAGCGCGAACCCTTCCTCCCCGAGGAGCGCATCGACCTGGCCGCGGCGATCGCCGCCTTCACCATCGGCGCGGCATACGTGAACCATCTCGACGACCGCACCGGCTCGATCGAGGTCGGCAAGGACGCCGATCTCGTCGTCCTGGACCGCAACCCGTTCGACGAGCCGCCGCATGAGATCTGGCGCGCCAGGGTTCTGCTCACCCTGGTTGCCGGCCAGCGCGTGTTCGCGGATCCCACGTTTTCCTGAGACTTCGAGTACCGGATGCCGCGCCGGCGGGCCACCGGCTCTGCGTGGCCTCCACCTGCCCGACCGGGGGTCAGAGGGCCCGCTTCCCTCCGCCGGGCCCGCTTGCTACCCTCTTGAACCATCGTTCAACGGGGAGAGCCGACGTGTCGGAACCGATGACCCGAACACCGGCGCCGATCGACCCGGCGCGCCTGCGACCGGTCCTCGCCTCCACGCTGGGCGAGGCCCGAACGCTCCCCGCCGAGGCGTACACGTCGCCCGACGTGCTCGCCTGGGAGGAGCGGCACTTCTTCGAGGGCTCGTGGGTCTGCGTCGGGCGGGCGGAGGCCCTTGCCTCGCCCGGCGATCAGACGGCGGTCCGGGTGGGGAAGGAGGGCATCCTGCTGGTGCGCGACGCGCAGGGAGCGCTCCGCGCCTTCCACAACGTCTGCCGTCACCGCGGGCACGAGCTCCTCGAGATCGGAGCGACCCGCAACCTGCGCGCGATCAAGTGCCCGTACCATGCCTGGGTCTACGCGCTCGACGGCACGCTGGCGGGGGCGCCCAGGTTCGGCGACGTCCCCGGCTTCGACCGGGCCGACTATCCGCTGATCCCGGTCCTGGTGCGCGAGTGGCGAGGGTGGGTGTTCGCGAACGCCTCCGGCGACGCGCCCCCGCTCGAGGAGCACGTGGGGAACCTGGACGAGCTCGTGGCGCCGTGGGAACCCGAGCGCCTGTTCGTCGCCGCGCGCCACGACTACGTCGTGCGCGCCAACTGGAAGGTGATTACCGAGAACTACCACGAGTGCTACCACTGCCCGAGCATTCACCCCGAGTTGTGCGAGGTCACCCCCGTGGATTCGGGTGAGAACTTCCCGCAGACCGGATGCTGGGTCGGCGGCTCGATGGAGCTCAAGCCGCACGCGGTCACGATGTCGCTCTCGGGCGCGAGCGGTGGCGTGCGGCTCCGCGGACTGAGCCAAACGCAGGCGCGCCAGGTCATCTACGTCGGTCTGTTCCCGAACCTCCTGATCAGCCTTCACCCCGACTACGTGATGACCCATCGGATGGAGCCGCTCGGCCCCGGCGAGACCCTCGTGGAGTGCGCGTGGCTCTTCCCTCCGGAGGTGCGGGAGATCGAGGGCTTCGACCCCACCTACGCCTCGGAGTTCTGGGACATCACCAACCGCGAGGACTGGGCGGCCTGCGAGTCCGTGCAGCGCGGGCTGGCCTCGCGCGGTCACCGCCAGGGACCGTTCGCGTGGAGCGAGGACGAGGTCCACGCGTTCATGGCGATGGTGGCGCGAGGGTACGTGGACGGACGGGTCAGCGTGCCGCCGCGGGTGCAGGAGCCGAGCGTCGCGGGCTGACCCCTGACCACAAGTCAGGCGGTCTCCTTGCCACCACCCCGACCGCCGCGCACCATACGCGCGGGACCGAACCCGAGCCGGCGGCCCGACCGCCGCCCCCGAAACCACGCGAGGAGGGCGTCACGATGCCGTTCGACATGAGCCTCGTCCAGCGAGGCGCCCGCAACCGGCGGACCCCGTACTACGAAGCGACCCAGCGGTACGAGCCGAAGGGGTTCACCGTCTACAACCACATGTACTTCCCGATCCGCTTCGACACGTTCGAGGCCGAGTTCGAGGCGCTGCTGAACGACGTGACGCTCTGGGACGTCTCGGTCGAACGGTGTCTGGAGATCGGCGGCCCGGACGGGTTCGCGTTCGCCCAGCTCCTCACGCCGCGCAACCTGTCCACGTGCGCGGTGGGGCAGGCCAAGTACGTCCTCATCTGCGACTCGGACGGCGGGATCATCAACGACCCCGTCCTGACCCGGATGGACGAGAACACGTTCTGGTTCGCGCTCGCGTCCTCGGACGCCCTGCTGTTCGCGCGCGGCCTGAAGAACGCCTACCCGAACCTCGACGTCACGATCCGCGAGCTCGACGTCGCGCCGCTGCAGATCCAGGGGCCGAAGTCCAAGGCGCTGATGCGCGACCTCGTGGGCGAGAGCATCGCCGACCTGAAGTACTACTGGTGGCGCCACGCCGAGATCGCCGGGATTCCGGTGGTCGTCACGCGGACCGGCTGGACCTCCGAGGTCGGCTACGAGGTCTACCTGACGGATCCCGCCAAGGGCACCGAGCTCTGGGAGGCGATCATGGCCGCCGGGGCCAAGTACGGGATCCGGCCGACCGGACCGAGCGACATCCGCCGGATCGAGGGCGGGATCTTCAACTGGGGGGCCGACATGACCTACGAGAACAACCCGCTCGAGATGGGCCTCGAGCGCCTGGTCGACTGGGACCTCCCGGACGAGGCCGTCCTGTCCCTCAGGGCCCTGCGGGCCATCCGCGAGCGCGGCGTGACCCGGAGGATCAACGGGGTGGAGCCCGACGGTAACCCGTTTCCCGAGCTCAACAACGTCAAGTGGCCGGTGGTGGAGGACGGCAGGAAGATCGGCAAGGTGACCTCCGCCGTCTACTCGCCGAGGCTCCAGCGCAACATCGGCTACGCGTGGCTCCCCGTCGAGCGCTCGAGCCTGGGCACGAACGTGTGCGTCGAGACAGAGTGGGGGAGGCGGACCGCGACCGTCGTTCGGATGCCGTTCGTCGACCCCGAAAAGCAGATCCCGGTGTCCTGATTCCCTAAGCGGGATCGGTTGTCAAGCACCTCCTCGAGCCGACTTGACCGTGCTGCTCGCGACCTCGACCATGTCGCGTGGGGAAGGTCGCCTCGGAATTGCG
>JAJPHY010000045.1 GCA_021325015.1 Actinomycetota bacterium
CTCCACCAGCCAGCTCTGGCAGTACCGGCACTTGATCGCCTCGTCCTTGATCTCCTCCGCGCAGTACGGGCACTTCTTCATGACGAGCCACCTCCCCGGGCATCCTTGAGCACCTCGCCGCCTTTCATCACGAACGCGACGTCGGTGAGCGCGTCGACGTCGGCGAGCGGGTCCCGCCGGACGGCGATCAGGTCCGCGAACCGGCCTGGCTCGATCGCTCCCACGCGATCCTGCCAGCCCATGAGCTCGGCCGCGGCCACCGTCGCGCTCTGGATCGCCGGCGCCGAGGTCATGCCGTGCCGCACCATGTACGCGAACTGGCGGGCGGCCATCCCGTGCGGGTAGCCGCCGCTGTCGGTCCCGAAGGCGAGCTTCACGCCGGCCTTCACGCACTTCTCGAACCCGCGCCGCTGGGCGTCGGTCGTCTCCTCGTTCTTGCGGAGCACCTCGGGCGACCAGCCGTGCGCGCGCCCGTGCTCCTCGATCCAGTCGCCGAACCAGATGTCGGCGACGAGCCACACGCCGCGCTCGGCCATGAGCTCGATGGCCTCGTCGTCCATCAGCGACCCGTGCTCGATCGAGCGGACGCCGGCGCGGACCGCGCGCTTGATCCCCTCGGCGCCGTGCGCGTGGGCCGCGACCCACGTCCCGTACAGCGCCGACTCCTCGACCGCCGCTCGGATCTCGGCCTCGCTGAACTCGGGCGCGCCGGGAACCGTTCCTTCGGTGAGGACCGCGCCGGTCGCGATCATCTTGATGAAGTCGGCCCCCCCGTGGAGGATCCGCCGCACGACCGCCCGGACCTCGTCGACCGAGTTCGCGACGCCGAACCGGAGCTCGCGCGGCACGACCTCGTCCACGTCGACGGCGAGGCCGGTCACGTCTCCCCCGCCCCACGACGAGGTCACGTAGGCCCCGGCGCACATCATCCGGGGACCCACGACGTCTCCGGCCTCGATGGCGCCCCGGAGGGCCACGTCGACGAACGCGCGGAACGTCCCGACGTCGCGCACCGTCGTGAATCCGGCGTTCACCGTCTCGCGGGCGTTGCGCACGCCCGAGAGCGCCTCCTGCGCGCCCGAGCGCTGAACGAGCGACGCGTACCCGTGCCCCGAATCCACCTCGCCGATCAGGTGCGCGTGACAGTCGATCAGCCCGGGAAGCACAACGTGATCGGAGAGGTCGATCACGGTCGTCTCGGGGCCGGCCGTCCTCGAGTCCGGGCCCGCCGACTCGCTGGTGTCCGGGCCGACCGACTCGATCCGGTCGCCGCGGATCGTCACGACCTGCGACCGCCGCATCTCTCCGGACGCCGCGTCGAACAGCCGTCCGGCCCGAACCACCACCCGGCGCTCGCTCACGGCCCGAAGCTTATCGGGCCGCGCCGCCCGCGCGTGACCGGTCCCCGGGGTCGCCAGAGCCCCCGCACTAGTCCGTTACGGACTAGTGGCCCTCGACCTGGAGGCGGAACCCGAGGTCGGCCGGCACCTCCGCCACGTCCATCTGGGCCTTCTGGAGGCGGCCGGAGTAGTCCCAGTTCATCGCCTGCCACCGGGTGAACTGGTCGAGCACCCAGATTCCGGCCTGGCGCGAGCCGTTGCCGCTGCGGCCGTTGCCGCCGAAGGGCAGGTGGGCCTCGGCGCCGGAGGTCGAGTTGTTCACGCTCACCATGCCGGCCGAGATCCGTTCGCGGAAGCGGAACACGTTCAGCGGGTCCCGCGTGTAGATCGAGGCCGAGAGGCCGTACCCGTGCCCGTTCGCGAGCGCCATGGCCTCCTCGAAGTCCGCGAAGCTCGCGACGCCGACGATGGGGCCGAAGGTTTCGGTCCTCGCGAGCTCGTCGTCGGCGCGCACCCCGTCGACGACCGTCGGGTGGCAGTAGAGCCCGATCTCGGGATCGCCGGCGAATCCCTCCCTCGGGTTCGCGCGCGTGATCCGGCCGGTCCCCCTTGAGCCGTGCAGCGTGTGGTGGTCACGGACGAGCTCGAGCCAGCCGAGGAACCGGTCGCAGAAGCGCGCGTTCATCATCGGTCCGTAGAGCACGTCGCCCATCGGCTCGCCGACCGCCGCCTGCTCGACGGCCCTCGAGAAGCGCGCGAGGAAGTCCTCGTGCACCGACTCGTGCACGATCACCGTCCCGAGCGAGGTGCACCGCTGGCCCGCCGTCCCGAACCCGGAGAACAGCGCGCCCTCGACGGCGAGGTCGAGGTCCGCGTCGGGCATGACGAGGAGCGGGTTCTTGCCGCCGAGCTCCAGGCACGGCGACTGGAGGTGCCGACCGCAGAGCTCCCCGATCCGGCGCCCCACCTCCGTCGAGCCGGTGAAGCCCACCTTGTCGACGAGCCCGAGGTCCAGCGCCCGCTCCAGCCCGGCGGAGGTCGTCGGTCCGTCGGTGAGCACCAGGTTGAACACGCCCGGCGGGAGCCCGGCATGCAGGATCAGCTGGGCGAACGCCTCGGAGGTGGCCGGTGCGTACTCCGCCGGCTTCCACACCACCGCGTTGCCGCAGACGAGCGCCGGCACGATGTACCAGGAGGGCACGGCGACCGGGAAGTTCCCGGCCGTCACGATCGCGGCGACGCCGACCGGCGCGCGGAACGTGAAGAGCTGCTTGTCGGGGAGCTCGGAGGGAACCGTCTGCCCGTACAGTCGGCGACCCTCCGACAGGAAGAAGCTGCAGGTGTCGACGACCTCCTGAACCTCGCCGAGCGACTCGCGGTAGGGCTTGCCGATCTCGCGGGTGAGGATTCGCGCGAGCGCCTCCTTGTTGTCCTCCACCAGCCGGCCGAGCTGCTGGACGGCCCTCCCGCGTACGGGAGCCGGGACCCGCGCCCACGCGGCCTGCGCCTCGCGGGCGACCCGGCAGGCCTCGACGAACGTGTCGGCGTCGCCGAGCAGCCCGTGGGCCACGGTCTCGTCCAGGCGGGCGGGGTTCGGGACGTCGATCCTGCCGCCGGGCGCCTCAGGGAGCGGCCGGCCGGCGATGAGCGAGGAAACCGTGACGGCCATGCGGCAGATGGTAGGGGGGCGCGTTGGGTCCGTCGAGACCCGCGGCGCGCCCACCGCCTCGCGGCAACAGGAGGTCGCCGCGTCCTCATCCCGTGGTCTGCAAACCGGCGGCGATCCCGTTCACCGTGACGAGCACGTGCCGTGCCACGCGCTCGGCCTGCTCCGGCGCGAGGCGGCCCGAGCGAAGGTCGGCGAGGTATCGGGCCTGGAGGAACGAGAGGGCGTCCACGTAGGGATTGCGAAGCTCGACCGCCCGGCGCAGGACCGGGCGGTCGGCGAGCAGGCGATCGTGCCCGGTGACCTCGAGCACCAGGTCGAGGGTGCGACGGTGCTCGTCCGCGATCCGGACGGCGAGGTCCGGGCGCCCGCCCAGGTCGAGGTACAGGCGACCGATCCCCAGATCGGCCATCGCGAGACTGAGCTCCGCGTTCTCGAGCAGGGAACGGAAGAACGGCCACCCCTCGTGCATCGCCCGGAGCTCGCTCAGGCCGGCACGTCGGATGCCCGCCTCCAGGGCCGGGCCGAGCCCGAACCACCCCGGCAGCACCACGCGGCTCTGCGTCCAGGCGAACACCCACGGGATCGCGCGAAGGGAGGCGAGGTCCCGGCCGGACGCCCTCCTCGCGGGTCGCGACCCAACCCGAAGGGCCTCGATCTCGCCGATCGGGGTCGCGCGCCGAAAGAGCTCGGCGAACCCCTCGCTCTGGACGAGCGCGCGGTAGGCGGCCTCGGACACGTCGGCCATCTCGTGCAGGAGCCCGGCAAAGCGCTCCTCCCCCGCTCTGGCGGCCGCCTCTCCCTGGGGCGTGGAGGCCAGCAGGACCGCGCTCGTCACCTGCTCGAGGTGCCGGGCCGCGATCTCGGGGTCCCCGTAGCGCGCGAAGACGACCTCGCCCTGCTCGGTGACCTTGAACCGGCCGGCGACCGAACCGGCGGCCTGGGCGAGGATCGCACGGTTGGTCGGGCCGCCGCCGCGGCCGGTGGCGCCCCCGCGGCCGTGGAACAGCGTGAGGGCGATCCCCTCCCGCCGCGCCCAAGCCGCGAGATCCGCCTGCGCGTGGTGCAGGGCGACGTTCGCCGCGAGGAAACCCATCTCCTTGGCCGAGTCCGAGTAGCCGAGCATCACCTCGAGCCGACGTCCGCGCCGCTCGAGCCAGGCCCGCATGCCCGGCAGCGCGAGCGCCTCGTCGAGGAGGGCCGGCGCGGCTCGCAGATGCCGCTTGGACTCGAACAGCGGCACCGGGTCGAGCTCGAGTCGGCCGTCCGGCACGGCCAGGCGCGCGAGCGCCAGCGGCGCCACGACGTCTGCGGCCGAGCCGGTGAAGCTCACCACGTAGCGGCGACAGGCCTCGGGACCGAAGCGCCCCTGCAGCTCCTCCATCGCCTGCAGCGTGGCCAGGACCTCGCGCGTCTCCTGATCCTCGACGGGGGCGGACGGTGGCCACCCGTCTCGTGCCAGGCGATCGAGCTCGAGCGCGCTCGCCGCCGCGCCCGGCGCGAGACGCTCGAGCACCCGCCGGTGGACGGCCGCGTGTTGGCGCACCTCGAGCGAGGCCAGGTGGAACCCGAAGGTCTCGGCCTGCCAGCGGAGGTCCTGGAGCTCGCCGTAGGCCAGACGCGCCGCCCCCGCCCGGGCGAGCGACTCCTGGACCAGACGGAGATCGCGAACGAACGCCTCGGCGCTCGAGTATGCCCCCGGCGCTCGGAGTCGGGTGGCCCGGAGCCGCTCGGCGGCGAGCGACAGTTTCGCGCGGTGGGGCTGGTGCGGGATGCGCCGGCGAAGCGCCTCGGCCGCCTCGGGCAGCGCCCGCTCGTCCGCCAGGAGCGAGGCTTCCAGCTCGTTGGTCGCGGGCGTGAACCGGGTCGAGACCGAGAGGGCCCCGGCCACCCGCCTCGTCGCGGCCTCGAGCCCGCGCAGGACGTGCTCGGCCTGTACGGCCATCGCCTCACGGGTCACCCGTGCCGTGACGGCGGGGTTCCCGTCCCGATCGGCGCCGATCCAGCTCCCCCACCGAAGGAACGCACCGAACGCCGGCGGTCGGGCCCCCGAGTCCGGCCCGAGCGCCCGGTCGAGCTCCCGATACGCGCTGGGGACCAGGCGGAAGAGCGTCTCGTCGAACACCGCCATCGCGGTACGCACCTCGTCGAGAGGGCTCGGACGCCGTCGCCGGATCTGATCGGTGCGCCACAGGATCGTGATCTCCTCGAGGAGGCGGCGGCGGATGGCCTCCCGTTCGGCCCTCGGCGGATCGGCGTCGAGGCGGCCGAGGAGCCCGCCGATGCGCCGGAGACACTCCGCGACCGCCCGCCGGCGGGCCTCCGTCGGGTGCGCCGTGAGCACGAGGGTGATCTCGAGGTGCGCGAGCACATCGGCCAGCACCTCATCGCCCTCGCGGGCGCGGATCGAGCCGACGGCCGCCTCGAGGGAGTCGGGGACGGGTTCGACCCCCCGGCCCAGCTCGCGCAGGCGCCGGACGCGGTGCCGCTGCTCGGCCAGGTTCACCAGGTGGAAGTAGACGGCGAACGCGCGGGCGACGAGGGCCGCGCGGTCGACGTCGAGGGCGGCCACGATCCGCGTGACGGCGCGGCGACGGGACTCGGTCGGCCGCTCGCGAAGGGCGATCGTCGCCCGCCGCAGCCGCTCCACGTCCTCCAGGAGCTCGGCGCCCCCTGCCTCGATCAGGACCCGGCCGAGCAGCTCGCCGAGGAGCCCCACGTCCTCTCGAAGCCGCCGGGGGATGTCCCCGCCCGCTCTGCGGCCCGCTCCTCCCCCCACGCCTGCATCGTACGGCGGGACGCGCTAGTATCTCAACGTCAAGACGTTCGCGCAGGAGGGCGCCCGTCGTGTCCACAGCGTCGACTCGCCGCCCGGAGGGTTCGGGCCCGGCCGGAGGACCGGGCTCCGAGCGCGCTCCCAGAAGGCAGGCTCGGACGGCCGGATCCGGGTCGGGGGCCCACCGCGCCGCTCGCATCGCGGTGGACATCGGCGGCACCTTCACCGACCTCGTGCTGGTCGTCGACGGTCGCGTGATCGCGAACGGCAAGGTGCTCACGACCCCCTCGGATCCTTCCGTGGCCGTGGAGACGGGGGTCACGCGCCTGCTCGAGCACGTGCGCGCCGAGGACGTGGCCGAGGTCGTGCACGGCACCACGCTCGTCGCCAACGCCCTGATCGAGCGCAAGGGCGCGGCGACCGCCCTCGTCGCCACACGGGGGTTCCGGGACACGATCACGATCCGCCGTGAGCTCCGCTACGACCTGTACGACCTGTTCCTGGAGATGCCCGAGCCGCTGGTGCCCCGGCGGCTGCGGTTCGAGGTGACCGAGCGGGTGCTCGCCGACGGCACGGTGGACGTCGCGCTCGACGAGGAGGAGGTCCGCCGGCTCGCCCGGCGGCTCCGTCGCGAGGGGGTCGAGGCGGTCGCGGTGGCGCTCCTGCACTCGTACCGCGCCCCCGAGCACGAGCGGCGCGTCGGCGAGGTCCTGCGGCGCGAGCTCCCCGGACTGTACGTCTCGCTCTCGAGCGACGTCTCCCCCGAGCTCGGCGAGTTCGCGCGCACCTCGACGGTGATCGCCAACGCCTACGTGCTCCCGCTCATCGACCGCTACCTGGAGATGCTGCAGAAGCGACTGACGGGGCTGGGGTTCAGCGGCGCGCTGCGAATCATGCTGTCGACCGGCGGCGGCGGCGTGGCGGGAGTGGAAACGGCCAGAAGGTTCCCCGTCCGCCTGCTCGAGTCGGGGCCCGCCGCGGGAGCGGTGAGCGCGGGCTTCTGGGCCTCTCGCGACGGGCGAGAGGACGTGCTCGCCTTCGACATGGGGGGCACCACGGCCAAGGCCTGCCTGATCGAGCGGGGAATCCCGCTCGTTGCGCGGGAGTTCGAGGCCGCTCGCGTCTACCGGTTCACGAAAGGAAGCGGCATGCCCGTGCGCGTCCCCGTGATCGACTTGATCGAGATCGGAGCGGGGGGCGGCAGCATCGCGCAGGTCGGGCCGTTCGGCCTGCCGCGCGTCGGGCCGGAGAGCACGGGGGCGGACCCCGGTCCCGCGTGCTACGGGCAGGGCGGGGACCTGCCGACCGTGACCGACGCGGACCTCCTGCTCGGGTACCTGAACCCCGACTTCTTCCTCGGCGGTGACATGCGCCTGGACGTGGACGCCGCGCGCGCGGCGATGGCCCGGCTGGGCGACGGGCTGGGCCTGGGCCTCGAGGAGACGGCCGCGGCCGTCCACCGGGTCGTGAACGAGAACATGGCGAGCGCGGCCCGGATGCACGCGATCGAGCGGGGGCGGGACATCCGGCGGTGCACGTTCGTCGCGACCGGCGGCGCGGGCCCCGTGCACGCGTGGGGGGTCGCCCGCAACCTCGGGATCCGCAAGCTGGTGTTCCCGCCGTCGGCGGGCGTCGCCTCGGCGTTCGGCATGCTCACCGCCGCCCCCGGGTTCGAGCTCGCGCGGAGCCTTCCGAGCCCGCTCGCGAGCACCCCGTGGCGGGAGGTTCGCGCGGCGATCCGGGAGCTCGCCGCCCAGGGGACCCGCCAGCTCGTCGACACCGGCGTCCCCAGGCGGGAGGTTCGCGTCGAGCTCGCGGCCGACGTCCGCCACCGCGGACAGGGGGACCCGATCACGGTCGAGCTCGGGGCGGGGCTCGGCCACGACCCGGCGCGGCAGGTCGAGGACGCGTTCGAGCGCACCTACGTGCGGCTGTACGGGCGACGACCCCCGGGCGTCGAGTCCGAGGTGATGACCTGGCGCGTGCGGGTGGCGGGTCCGCTGCCGACGCTCGACGTCAAGCTCCGGACGCGGCCCGGGGCGCAAGCGCGAAAGGGCGCTCGGCGGGTGTGGTTCGAGGAGACCGGCCGGGTCCAGACGGCCGTCTACGACCGGTACCTGCTGGCCCCCGGCGACACGTTCACCGGCCCTGCCGTGGTGGAGGAGCGCGAGTCCACGATGGTGATCGGTCCGGGCGCCACCGCCCGGGTCGACCCCGTGGGCAACCTGGTGGTGGAGGTTTCGTGAGCGCGACGTCGAACAGGCGGAGGAACGCCTCGAGCGGGAGCGGCGCGGCGTCGAGCGTCCGTGGACGCGGACGCCGGGCGAGCGCTCCGGCGATCGATCCCGTGACCCTCGAGATCCTGTGGAGCCGGCTGGTCACCGTGACCAACGAGCAGGCGGCCGCGCTGCAGCGCACCTCGTTCACGCCGATCGTGCGGGAGTCCGGCGACCTGTCGGCGGCCGTGTTCGACGCGCGCGGACGGATGCTCGCGCAGGCGGTGACCGGCACGCCCGGCCACATCAACTCGCTTGCGACCTCGATGGTCCACTTCCTTGCGGAGTTTCCGCCCGAGTCGCTCGTTCCCGGAGACATCCTGATCACGAACGACCCGTGGAAGACCTCGGGTCAGCTGAACGACCTCTCCGTCGTCACGCCGGTGTTCCGCGACGGCAGGCTGGTGGGGTTCTTCGGCAACTGCTGTCACGCGATGGACATCGGGGGCCGGGGGCTCTCGGCCGACGCCCACGAGGTGTTCGAGGAGGGCCTCTACATCCCGATGATGAAGCTGTACGAGGCCGGTGAGCCCAACCAGGACCTGCTCAAGATCCTGGCCGGCAACGTGCGGGCGCCCTTCGAGGTGCTGGGCGACGTTCACGCGCAGGTGGCCGGCAACCAGGTCGGAGCCGACCGGCTCCTCCAGTACCTCGACGACTTCGGCCTCCCCGACCTCGAGGCGCTCGGCGACGAGATCTGCGACCGCTCAGAGCGGGCGCTCCGCGACGCGATCCGCCGGCTGCCCGACGGCGACTACCGCAAGGTGATCCACACCGACGGGATCGACGAGCCGATCCGGATCGAGTGCTGCGTGAAGGTCCGGGGCGACGAGATCCTGGTCGACTACACCGGGAGCTCCCCGCAGGTGGACCGCGGCATGAACGTGGTCCTGAACTACACCGCCGCCTACACGAGCTACGCGCTGAAGTGCGCGATCTCGCCGGAGGTCCCGCACAACGACGGGAGCTTCCGCCCGGTCTCCACCTGGGCGCCGGAGGGATCGATCCTGAACCCCACGCCCCCGGTGGCCGTCGCCGCCCGTCACATCGTCGGACACTTCCTCCCGCACGCGATCTTCGGCGCCCTCGTGAAGGTCATCCCCGAGCGCGTGCTCGCCGAGGGGGCCGGGAACATCTGGCTCACGACCGTGCGGGGGACGGGCTCGAACCGGTTCGTCACGGTGTTCTTCGCCGCCGGCGGCACCGGCGCCCGGCCCACGAAGGACGGCCTGTCCACGACGAGCTTCCCGAGCGGCATCGCGACCGCGCCCGTCGAGGTGATCGAGACGACCTCGCCTCTCGTGGTCCGCCGCAAGGAGCTCCGCCGCGACTCCGGAGGTCCGGGACGGTTCCGCGGCGGGCTGGGGCAGGCGATCGAGGTCGAGGTCCGGACCGGCGAGCCCTTCGTCGTCTCCTCGCTCGCGGACCGGATGCGGTTCGTCGCCGAGGGGTACGCGGGCGGCAAGCCGGGGGCGGCCGGGTCGTTCAAGACCTCGCTCGGCACCCGGCCCAACCCGAAGCTCTCGCAGGCGCTGCCGGCCGGGACGAGGTTCACGCTCGAGCTGCCGGGGGGCGGTGGGTTCTTCGACCCCACCACGCGGGATCCGGAGGCCGTCGCCCGCGACGTCGCGGAGGGTCTCGTGAGCCCGGCGGCGGCCCTTCGCGACTACGGGGTGCGGGTGTCGCCGACCGGCCACGTGCTCGGTCTCGAGCGCCGACGGCGCCGGACCTCGCGGGGAGCCGCCGGGCCGAGCCCGCGCCGCCGAACCTAGCCCGCGAGCCGGCGTGCCCGGCTCAGGCGGGCGCGAACAGGTCCAGGATGCGCTCGAACTGGTGCGGGGCAGCGGGCCGCAGCAGCGGCACCTGCACCCCCGCGTCCCGGTACCGCTGGATGCGGGCGACCACCTCGTCCGGCGTTCCCGAGGCCGTGAGCCCCTCGACGTAGGAGTCCGGGACCGCCTCGATCAGCGCCTGCTTGCCCCCGCGGCGCCAGGCCTCCTCGAAGATCGGGATGTCCTCCTCGTGCATGTAGGGCTCGCCGACCACCTTCTTCGGCTTGATGATGAACGGGAGCTGGATCGGGTCGAGCTTGCTCGCGATCTCCCACCGGATCGCGTCGAGCGCCTTGCGGTGGTCGTCCTCGACCGAGGTGTTCACGATCTGCCAGACCTTGAACTGCGACCAGTCACGTCCGGCGTCCTCGCAGGCCTGCCGAACGCTCTTGATCGCGTTCGCGCTGTACTCGGGCGAGCAGGTGGCGTTCAGGAGCACGCCGTCGCCGATCCTGCCCGCGATCTCCAGGCCCTTCTTGCTCGTTGCCGGGATGAACAGCGGCACCGAGGACCGAGTCGGGGGGAAGCTGATCTGCACGTCGTCGAAGTTCACGTGCTCACCGTGGTAGGAGACCCTCTCTCCGGTCAGGATCAGGCGGATCGCCTCGACCCATTCGATCAGCGACTGACCGGGGTCGGCGCGGTGCAGTCCGTGTCGCTTCGCGTGCGTGTGGGTGCACGCTCCGGGGGCCATCATCATCCGCCCCCCGGTCAGCTCGTCCAGCGCCGCGAGCGTCTGCGCCATCACGAGCGGGGTGCGGAGGCGCACGATCTGCGTGCACCCCAACGTGATCCGATCGGTGTTCAGCCCGATCGTGGCGAGCGAGGTCACCGAGTCCCGGACCAGCTCGATCGTCTCGGAGAAGAAGCCGACCTCGAAGCCCCGCGCCTCCGCCTGCCGGAACGCCTCCGCCAGGTCCCGCGGGGTCATGGTGGGGTCATACCCGGCCGCGAGGCCAATCACCGACGCCCTCCCTCCCCATCCGACCACCAACCCAGGTATCTTAGCGTTCAGATACCTTAGACTCGCGGGTTGACTGCCGTCAAGTCGATGGGTTGACTCTGAGCGAGCCGACCCGAGGAGGAAGGATCGCCGATGCCGAGCGGGACGCCGCGGGACCTGGTTGACCGGATCCTCGAGCAGTGGAAGCGAGAGCGTCCGGACCTCGACACCTCGCCGATGGGCGTGATCGCCCGGATGTCGCGTCTGTCGCGCTTCCTCGAGCGCCGGATCGCCACCGTCCTGGCCGAGCACGGGCTGAACGAATCGCAGTTCGGCGTCCTCGCGGCCCTCCGGCGCGCCGGCCCCCCGTACTGCCTGTCCCCCACCGCCCTGTACAACTCGCTGCTGATCTCCTCCGGCGCCATGACGAATCGTCTCGAGCGCCTGACCGCCGCGGGTCTGGTCAAGCGAATCCCCGATCCCAAGGATCGGCGGAGCGTGCTGGTCATGCTCACCCCGAAGGGCCTCCGCGTGGTGGACGAGGCCGTCGCCGCGCACACCGAGAACGAGAAGCAGCTGCTGGCCGGGCTCACCGAGTCCGAGCGCGAGCAACTCGGGAGGCTCCTGCGCAAGCTGCTCGTGCAGTTCGAGGACGGCTCCACCGTGTCGCGCATGATCGACTCCGTCCCGGACCCACGCTGATCCCCCGAGCGCGAGGGATGGGCGATCCGCTACTGCGCGCTCCAGCCGCCGTCGACGAGCAGGTGCTGGCCCGTCACGAACGCCGAGGCCGGCGACGCGAGGAACACGACGGCCCCCACGACGTCCTCGGGCGTCCCCACGCGACCGAGAGGCGTCCGCTCCGTGACGTAGCGGAGGTTGTCGGGCTCGTCCAGCCAGGCGCTGTTCAGGCTCGTGCGGACGTAACCGGGGCCCACGGCGTTCACGCGCACCGTCGGCGCCCACCGGACGGCGAGCGCGCGCGTCATCTGGACGAGCGCGGCCTTGCTCGCCTGGTACGTGACCGCGGCGCCCGTCACGACCTCCCCGGCGAGCGACGCCACGGTCACGATCGAGCCCCCGCCGGCCTCGAGCATCCGCGCTCCGACGGCCTGCGTGAGGAAGAAGGTGCCTCGAACGTTGGTGTCGAAGACCAGATCGAACTCCTCCAAGGTGACGCCGGGCGGGTCGCTTCGAACGATGACCCCCGCGGCGTTCACGAGGATGTCGATCCGCCCGCGCCAACCCCAGGCCCGCTCCACCGCGGACTCCCCAGCTTCTGGGTCGCGCACGTCTGCCGGGACGGCGAGGAACCCACGACCGAGCGCTCGGACCTCGCCCCCGAGCTCGCTCAGCGCCGTCTCGGTGCGGGCGATGCCGGCGACGTCGGCGCCGACGGCGGCCAACCCGAGCGCGATCGCCCGGCCGATGCCCCGACTGGCTCCCGTCACCAGCGCGGTCGCTCCCGCCAGGTCGAACCGCGACGCGTCCACCCCCACGACAGGCGCCCCTCTCTCGGCGACCGGGAGATATCTCGACGTGTAGATACCGAACCCGGCGGCGCCCTGTCAAGGGCCCGTGCCGGTCTCGGGCGATACGGTATCTTGAGGTCGAGATGTCTTGCCAAGGCGGCGTGCGTACCGGCGCGAACGCCCTGAGGTGAGAGCGAGGTGTCGGTGACGGAGCGGTGGATAGGGGCTTCCCTGCGCCGCAAGGAAGACGAGCGCTTCCTCCGCGGCTCGGGACGGTACGTCGCCGACATCTCGTTTCCCGGGCAGCTCCACGCGGCGTTCGTGCGAAGTCCCTTCGCGCACGCCCGGGTCGAGGGAATCGACGCCTTGGAGGCCCTCCGAGTCCCGGGGGCCGTCGCCGTGCTCACCCACGCGGACGTGCCGGCCGGGCCGATGCCACCGTTCCTGTGGGACGCGCCGCCCGAGAAGCTGGTCGCGACGCTGCGCCCGATGCTCCGCCCCTGCCACCCGCCGCTGCTGCCGGACGATCGCGTGCGCTTCGTCGGACAGGCGGTGGCGATGGTGATCGCCGAGACGCGGTACGCGGCGGAGGACGCGGCCGAACGGGTCTCGGTCGGTTACGACCCGCTCCCGCCCGTTGCGAGCGTCGAGCGCGCCCTCGCCCCCGACGCACCGCGCGTTCACGAGGGCTGGGACGACAACGTGGCGGTGCGGTTTTCGGTTCGGACCGGCGACGCGCAGGCTGCGCTCGCCGGCGCCCACACGGTGATCCACGATCGGTTCCGGATCCAGCGCCAGGCCGGGCTGCCGCTGGAGACTCGCGGGGCCGTCGCCGTCCCGGATGTCTCGAGCGGGCGGCTCACGCTCTGGTCGGCGACCCAGAACGCGCACCCGCTCCGGCGGGCCCTGAGCCGAGTATGCGGTCTCGACCCGGACCGGATCGACGTCGTCGCGCCCGACGTCGGCGGCGGGTTCGGCACCAAAGGCGTCCTGTACCCGGAGGACCTGCTCGTGGGGCTCGCCGCGCTGCGGCTGGGCCGACCCGTGAAGTGGATCGAGGACCGGGTCGAGCACCTGCAGAGCGCGATCCATGCCAGGGAGCAGGAGCACGAGGTGCGCCTGGGGTTCGCCGCCGACGGAACGATCCTCGCCCTGATCGACCACTTCGTCGTCGATACCGGCGCGTTCAACCCGCTCGGGCTCGTCATTCCCTACAACACGATCGCCCACCTGATGGGCCCGTACCGCGTGCCGGCCTTTGAGGCCGTGGGCACCTGCGTGATCACGACCAAGGTGCCGACGGCCCCGTACCGGGGTGCCGGCCGGCCGGAGGCCGTCTTCGCGGTCGAGCGGGCGATCGAGCGCGGGGCGCGCGCGCTCGGGATCGATCCCGTGGAGCTCCGGGCGCGGAACCTGCTCCGGCCGGACGAGCTGCCCCACGACGCCGGCATCCTGTACCGGGACGGCGAGCCACTCGTGCTCGACAGCGGGGACTACCCGCGGGCGCTTCGCCGCGCAGCCGAGCTGGTCGGCCGAGAAACCGTAGCGTCCGAGCGCCAGGCGGCGCTCGCGACCGACCGCCGCGTGGGAGTCGGTGTCGCCTGCTACGTGGAGGGGACCGGAATCGGACCGTTCGAGGGCGCCGCGGTTCGCCTGGAGCCCGACGGGGGTGCGACCGTGCACACGGGCGCCTGTTCGCAGGGCCAGGCGCACGAGACCGTGTTCGCGCAGGTCTGCGCCGATGCGCTTGGAGTCGACCCCGACCAGGTCACCGTGGTGACGGGCGACACCCGCGGCCTCGAGCGAGGCTGGGGCACCGTCGCCAGCCGGAGCGCCGTCGTCGCCGGTAACGCGGTGCGCGCGGCGGCGCTGGTGGTGCGCGAGCGGCTGCTCCGCGCCGCCGCGGAGGTCCTCGAGGTCGCGGAGCACGACCTCGTGATCGCCGGCGGCCGGGTCTCGGTCGCCGGCGCTCCCGAGCGCTCGGTCGAACTCCGAGCGCTCGTCGAGCGCGACCCCGGCGCTCTCGCGGCGACCGAGTACTACGAGCCGCCGACGGTCACGTGGGCGAACGGCGCGCACGCGGCCGTCGTTGAGGTCGATCTCGAGACCGGAACGATCCGCGTACGCCGGTACGCCGTGGTCCACGACTGCGGAACCGTGATCAACCCGATGGTCGTCGACGGGCAGGTGCACGGCGGAGTGGCGCAGGGCATCGGCGGAGCCCTGTACGAGGAGGTCGCCTACGGAGAGGACGCTCAGCTCCTCAGCGCCACCCTCGCGGACTACCTCGTCCCCACCGCCGCCGAGGTTCCGGCCATCCGCCTCGAGCACCAGGAGACGCCCTCTCCGCTGAACCCGCTCGGCGTAAAGGGTGTGGGGGAGGGTGGCGCCGTCCCGGTGGCGGCCGCGATCGCCAACGCGGTGGAGGACGCGCTCGGCGACCTCGGCGTGGTGGTGCGGGAGACCCCCCTCGCCCCCGCCAGGGTCCGGTCGCTCCTGCGGCGCTGAGCGGTCAGCTCGAGCGACTCGCCCCCGGGAAGCCGAGGTCGACCCCGCGCGCCGCCGGCTCGGGCCACCGGGTCGTCACGACCTTGCCCCGGGTGAAGAAGGCCACGCCGTCGGGGCCGTACATGTGGAGAGACCCGAACAGCGACGCCTTCCACCCGCCGAAGGAGTAGAACGGGAGCGGAACCGGAATCGGCACGTTCACCCCCACCATGCCGACCTGCACCTCGTGCTGGAACATCCGCGCCGCGCCGCCGTCGTTCGTGAAGATCGCCGTCCCGTTACCGTACGGGTTGGCGTTCACGAGCGAGATCGCGTCCTCGAGCCGATCGGCGCGGACGACGACCAGCACCGGACCGAAGATCTCGTCCCGGTAGATCGACAGGTCCGGCGTCACGTGGTCGAAGATGGTCGGCCCCACGAAGAAGCCGTTCTCGTACCCCTCGACCTTGAGGTCCCTCCCGTCCACGGCCAGGGTCGCGCCGGCGCGCACGCCCGCCTCGATGGCGGCGACGACCCGATCCCGCGCCTCCGCCGTCACGAGCGGCCCCATCTGCGCCTCCGGATCCGACCCGGGCCCCACTCGAAGGACGGCCAGCCGCTCACGCACCTTCTCGATGAGCTGGTCGCCGGCCGCGCCGACGGCCACGACCGCCGAGACGGCCATGCACCGCTGGCCGGTGGACCCGTAGCCGGCGTTGACGGCCGAGTCCGCCGCGAGATCCATGTCGCAGTCGGGCATGACGACCATGTGGTTCTTGGCCCCGCCGAGCGACTGGACGCGCTTGCCGTTCGCCGAGGCCGTCGAGTAGATGTACCGAGCCACCGGCGTGGAGCCGACGGAGCTCACCGCGTCGACCCTCGGGTGCGTGAGCAGCGAGTCGACCGCGACCTTGTCGCCGTGCACCACGTTGAAGACTCCGTCGGGCAGGCCGGCCTCCTTCAGCAGGCGCGCGAGCAGCAGCGAGGCGGACGGGTCCTTCTCGGAGGGCTTGAGCACGAAGGCGTTCCCGCACGCCAGGGCGATCGGGACCATCCACATCGGGACCATCATCGGGAAGTTGAAGGGCGTGATCCCGGCCGCCACCCCCACCGGCTGACGGATCGAGTACGTATCGATGTTGGTCGAGACGTTCTCCGAGAACTCGCCCTTCAACAGGTGCGGGATGCCGCACGCGAACTCGAGCACGTCGAGGCCTGCCCGGATCTCCCCCATCGCGTCGAACCGCACCTTGCCGTGCTCGCTCGAGATGAGGCGAGCCAGTTCCTCGACGTGGTCCAGCAGCAGCTGGCGGAAGCGGAACAGCACCTCCGCGCGACGGGTGAGCGACGTCTCACCCCACTCGGGCTGCGCCGCGGCGGCGGTCTCGACCGCCCGATCCACGTCCGCCTCCGAGGCGAAGGCGACCCTCGCCTGGACCTCGCCCGTGGCCGGGTCGTAGACGTCGCCGAGTCGTTGGGGTGGCTCGTCGTCCGGCCGGCCCCCGATCCAGTGGGTCACCGTGCGAAGCTCGCTCATCGATCCTCCTCCGTTCGTTGGCCCCATGTGCTGCTCAGGTCAGCCAGCAGGCGGCCAGATGCTCGGGCCGCTTCGGCTCGAGCGGTGGTGGGTCGGTCCTGCAACGATCCTCCGCGATCGGACACCGGGTGTGAAAGCGACACCCGGGCGGCGGATCCACCGGGTTGGGGATCTCGCCTCGGAGGATCTGCCGACGCCGCGTTCGCTGCAGCGCAGGGTCAGGGATCGGCACCGCGGATAGCAGCGCCTGGGTGTACGGGTGCTTGGGGTTCTCGTAGATCTCATCGCGGTCGGCGATCTCGACGACCTTGCCAGCGTACATGACGGCGATGCGGTGGGAGATGTGGCGAACGACCGAAAGGTCGTGCGCGATGAAGAGGTAGGTGAGGCCGAGCCGGTCCTGGAGGTTCTGGAGCAGGTTCACGACCTGCGCCCGGATCGAGACGTCCAGAGCCGAGACCGGTTCGTCGCAGACGATGAAGTCCGGCTCGAGCGCGAGCGCCCTCGCGATGCCGATCCGCTGACGCTGACCACCGCTGAAGGCGTGCGGGTAGCGGTCCACGGCGTCGGCGGGGAGCCCGACGAGCTCGAGCAGCTCGCGGACCCGATCGCGGGCTTCCCGGATTCGCCTGACGACCCCGTGCACGACGAGCGGTTCGCCGACGAGGTCGAGGACCTTCATGCGCGGGTTCAAGCTCGCGTACGGGTCCTGGAACACCAGCTGCATGTCCCGCCGGAGGTGGCGGAGGTTGTCCCCGTCCACGTGCGTGATGTCGTTTCCCTTGAACGTGATCGTCCCCGCGGCGATGGGAACCCGCCGCAGGATGGCCCGTCCCGTGGTGGTCTTGCCCGAGCCCGTCTCCCCGACCAGGCCCAGGGTCTCCCCGCGGAAGATCTCGAACGAGACGTCGTCAACGGCGTGCACGAACAGCCGCCGGTTGCCCCAGAAACCGGCCCGGCCCACAGGGAAGCGGACCGTGAGCCCCCGGACGATCAGGAGGGGCTCAGCCCCGCGTCGATCCCGCTCCGGGCTCCGCTCCGACAGCTTCAGTGAAGGCACGCCAACACGCCACCTCCCGGCCGCCGCCGTGCGCTTCCAGCGGCGGCATCTCCTCGAGACACTCCTCGACGGCCAACGGACAGCGGGGATGGAACGGACAGCCGGCCGGAGGACGAACCAGGTCGGGCGGCGCGCCGTCGATCCCCACCAGCCGCGCCTGGATGAGGTCCAGGCGCGGCGTGGAACGCATCAGTCCCATCGTGTACGGATGACCGGGTCGCGGGAAGACCTCCTCGGCGGGCCCGCTCTCCACGATCTTGCCCGCGTACATCACGGCGATCCGGTGACACACCTGGGCCACGACGCCGAGGTCGTGGCTGATCAGCAGCACGGCCACCTCGAGTCGCTCTTGAAGCTCCGCCAGCAGCTCGAGGATCTGGGCCTGGATCGTGACGTCGAGGGCTGTGGTCGGCTCGTCCGCGATCAGCAGCTCCGGCTCGCAGGCCAGCGCCATCGCGATCAGCATGCGCTGACGCATTCCCCCCGAGAACTCGTGCGGGTATTGGTGGATGCGCTGAGCCGGGTTCGAGATCCCAACGAGGTCGAGCAGCTCGAGGGTGCGCGTTCGCGCCTGGCTCTTGCTCATCCCCATGTGGTACCGAAGGACCTCGCCGATTTGTGTTCCGATCGGGAACAGCGGGTTGAGCGACGTCATCGGATCCTGGAAGACGACGGCAAGCTCCTTGCCGCGGATGGACCGCGCGTACCGCTCCCCACCCTGGCCCAGGAGCGACCGCCCCTTCCACCGCACGTCGCCGCCGGTGATCTTGCCCGGCAGCTGGATCAGCCCGAGCACCGCGAGCGAGGTGACGCTCTTGCCCGACCCCGACTCCCCGACGAGACCGAGCGTCTCGCCGCGGTCGATCGTGAACGAGACATCGCGCACCGCCTGCGCCTCGCCACGACGCGTGAAGAAGCGGACCTCGAGGTGCTCGACCTCGAGGAGGTGTTTCCAAGCCGGGGTGACCTCGCCGCTCACGCCACCGACCCCGTCCTGGCCGTGGCCGCGAACCGCTTCTCGCGCTCCTGCGGATCGGCCGCCACGCGCAGCCAGCTCGCGAGCAGGTTGATGCCGAGCACCGTGATCGCGATCGCGGCGCCGGGGAACGTGACGAGCCACCACGCGCGAAAGATGTAGGCGCGGCCCTCGGCGACCATCAGGCCCCACGACACCTGCGGGGGCTGGATGCCGCGCCCGAGGAACGAGAGCGCCGCCTCCGCCAGCACGATCCGGGCGAACTCGAGGATCGCGAGCGTGAGCAGCGGCGACGCGAGGTTGGGCAGGATGTGACGGGCCACCACCCGCCGGGGACGACATCCGACGATCTCGGCCGCCTCCACATACGGCATCTCCTTGACGGAGAGCACCACGCCGCGCGCCATGCGCGCGTAGACCATCCACCCGTTCAGGGCGAGCACGATGATGATCGAGGTGGCGCTCGGACTGACGACCGACAGGATCACGAGGGCAAGCAGCAACCCGGGGAAGGCGACCTGCGTGTCGACCGCTCCCATGATCCAGGCGTCGACGCGCCCACCCCGGTAACCGGAGATCAGCCCGAGCGTCGTCCCCTCCACGCCCGCAAGCAGGACCACCGACAGCCCCACCAGGAGCGAGACCCGGGCTCCGTAGATGATCCGGGACAAGACGTCCCGACCCAGGTTGTCGGTGCCGAGCACGTGCGTGAAGCTGCCGCCGCTCTCCCAGAACGGAGGGACGAGCCGGTCGGAGAGCGACTGACGCGAGGGGTCGTGGGGCGCCAGCCACGGTGCGAAGATCGCCACGAACACCAGCGCGAGCACGACGAGCACGCCGAACAGGCCGGCCTTGTCCCGAACCAGCTCCCGCAGGCTCCCGCGAAGGGCGCGCAGCACCTCGTACGGACGGCCGGAGGTCAGCACCTCCTCCCGCTGGGCTTCCTCGACCTCGTGCGGCGACGGGAGGCTCATGGGCGTCTCACGTGAGTTGGATCCTCGGGTCGATCAGCTTGTAGGCGACATCGATCAGGACGTTGATCAGGACCACCATGATCGCGACCACGAACACGATGGCTTGCAGCAGGATCAGATCCTGTCGCTGGATCGCGTCCTCCGCGAGCGAACCGAGCCCCGGCCAGCTGAACACCACCTCCACGATCACCGCGTAGCCGGCCAGAGCCCTGATCAGCTCCCACCCGCTCAGCGTGAGCGCCGGGACCGACGCGTTGCGGAGCGCGTGCACGCCGACGACCCGGGCCCGCGGGAGACCCTTGGCCCTGGCCGTCTGCACGTACTGCTGGTTGAGCTCGTCGATCATGGACGACCGCACGACCATCGAGATTCGACCGATGGCCGGGAGCGCCAGCGTGACCATCGGCAGCAGGAGATGGCTCAGCCCTCCGCTGCCGGCAACGGGCAAGACCTTCAACCGCACCGCGAACACGACGATCAGCAGCAGGCCCAGCCAGAACTGCGGGATCGAAAGCCCGATGAGGCTGAGCGTGATCATCACCCGGTCCAGCACGCTTCCCGGTCGAAGCGCGGCGATCATGCCGAACGGGATCGCCACGAGCACCGCGAGCGCCATCGCCGAGAAGACCAGCTCGAGCGTGAGGGGCAAACGCTCCCAGATGATCTGGAGGGCGGGTCGGTTCTGCCACAGCGAGTTCCCGAAGTTGCCCCTCGCGACCTGTCCCACGTAGTCGACGAACTGGACGAGGATGGGCCGGTCCAGCCCCAGCCGGTGCGCGAACGCCGCTCGCTCCCCCGGCGTCGCCTCGAGCGGGAGCATCACCTTCACGGGATCGCCGATCAGCCGGGTCACGACGAACACCACCACCGTGACGCCGAAGATCACGATCAGCCC
>JAJPHY010000165.1 GCA_021325015.1 Actinomycetota bacterium
CACCGGGAGATCCTCTCGAGCCTGGCCGACGGAGTGCTCCTGTTCGACCGGGAGGGCCGTCTGGTGTTCTTGAACCCCGCCGCCGAGAGGCTCCTCGGAGTCTCCGGTGCGGTGGCTGCGGGGTGGCACTGCGAGGACCCTCGCCTGGGGCTGGGGACCCAGCGCTCGGCGGGGGGGGGGGGGGGGTGAAAAACGGGCCCGGGCGGGGGGGGAGCGCGCCCCAGGGGGGGGACACCCGCCACCACACCCCGGGGGGGGGGGGCGCGCCGGCGCCGCGGGGGGGGGGGCGACGCGGGCGGGGGGGGGGGGGGGGGGGGGGGGGTAACACAGGTCCTGGCGAGCGGGGAGCCCGTCCACGGAGTGGAGCTCTCGCGACACCACCTCGACGGAGGCCGGATCGCCTGGGAGACGAGCGCCGCGCCCCTGCGCGGGTCAGGGGGAGAGCTCGAGGGCGTCGTCGTGTCCGTGCATGACATCACCGACCGGAACCGGGCGGAGGAGGCCCTGCACGAGGCTGAGGAGAGGCTGCGGACGCTCGTGGAGACGATCCCGGCCGTCACCTACGTGACGCCGCCGGACTGGACGCGCCAGCCCTACCTGTACGTGAGTCCCCAGATCGAGGATCTCCTCGGCTACCCCGCAGGGGAGTGGACCTCCGACCCGGGGCTCTGGTACCGCATCCTGCACCCCGAGGACGCCGACCGTGCCGTCGCCGAGTCCGAGGCGGTGGACCTCACAGGCGAGCCCTTCGAGTCCGAGTACCGGCTGATCGCGAAAGACGGGCGGGTGGTGTGGGTCCTGGACCGGGCACGTCCGATCCCCGGCCCGGAGGGGCAGCCGCACCTCTGGCAAGGCGTCCTGTTTGACGTGACCGAGCAGAAGCGGGCCCAGGCCGAGCTCGCCGAACGCGAGGCGGTGCTTCGCGCGATCTTCGAGTCCGAGCCCGAGTGCGTGAAGCTCGTGGGAGCAGACGGCACCCTTCTGCAGATCAACCCGGCGGGTCTCGCGATGATCGAAGCCGATCGTCCGGAGCAGGTGCTCGGCAGGAGCCTCTACTCCATGGTCGCTGAGGAGCACCGGGCGGCCGTCCGGGCGCTCACCGAGGCGGTGTTCGGCGGCGAGTCGGGCACGCTCGAGTTCGACATCGTGGGGCTGAAGGCCACTCGCCGGACCATGGAGGCCCACGCCGCTCCGCTCCGCGGAACGAGCGGAGAGGTAATCGCCTGTCTGTCGATCAGCCGGGACGTGACGGAGCGAAAGCGCGCGGCGGCCGAGCTCGAGGCGACCCTCGCGGACTTGCGGAGGGTGCACGACGCACGGCTCGCGGCTCTGTCGCGGCTGGTTCGGGCCCAGGAGGACGAGCGCCGCCGCATCGCCGAGGAGCTCCACGACGACCCGGTGCAGCAGCTCACCGCCCTGGAGATCCGCCTCGCAACCCTCGCCCGGACGAGCGAGGACGAGGCGCAGCGCGAGCGGTTGCGAGCCATCGAGGGCGCGATCGCCGACGTCGTCGGGCGTCTCCGATCGATGATGTTCCACCTGTGGCCACCGGCGCTCGATGGGAGCGGGCTGGTCGATGCCGTGCGCGCGAACCTGACCCGTCTGGCGGACGAGTGCGGTTGGGAATGCCAGCTCGAGGGCGAGCTTCGCGTGCGTCCGAGCGCCGAGGTCGCCTCCGCCGCCTACCGCATCACCCAGGAGGCGCTCCGGAACGCGCAGAAGTACGCCGCGGCCACCCAGGTGATGGTCGCTCTGGAATCCGACGGAGAGGCGCTCCGCGGGGAGATCCGGGACGACGGCATCGGGTTCGACCCCGGCGCGGTCCCCGGACACAACGAGGGGCACATCGGTCTCGTGTCCGTGCGGGAACGCGCCGAGCTCTTCGGCGGCACCTGCGAGGTCGAGAGCGCACCCGGGAGCGGCACCCTGGTGAGGTTCCGCCTGCCGCTCGCGGGCTGGGATGCGGCCCGGGAGGACCCGGAGTAGGTCAGGGATTGCCTACCCCGAGGCCGGGGTCACCACCCGGTCGACCACCGTCCACGCGGAGCCGTTCCAGCGCAGCGTCGTCGTGCGGAACGCGCTCGGGCAGCAGTGCGAGTCGCCGGGCGCGAACACCGCGGCTCGGACCTTCAGGTCGCCCCCCTCGGGCTGGATCTGCGTGTCGCACGTGCTCCGTCGCAGGATCTGGGTCGGACCGGCCGGCTCGCTCGCGATCACGCGCCACGTGCCGCACCCGCCGCTGCCGCCGGTGTCCTCGAACGTGAGCAGGTCGGGGATCCCGTCGCCCGTCAGGTCGGCGGTCTCGGCGCGAATGCCGAACACCCCGGCCCCGGCCGGATCGGTGAACGCGAACGCCACCCGCCACCCGGGCGGCGCCGGCCTCCAGATCTCGAGGCCGTGCTCGCTCGAGAGCGGGTCCGCGCCCCGGGACCAGACGACGCCGACTTGGGCGATCGCATCGTCCGGCGGTTGCAGGACCCACGTCGACCCGACCGTGGCCCCCGGCGGGACGAGCCGCGCGACCGGGAGCTCGCCCGCGACGACGGTGCCGGTGAACACGGTCGGCGCGTCCGGAGGCAGGCGGATCGCCGCCGCCGGAGAAGGCGGCGCCACGGTGGGCGTCGATGGGGTGGGCGTCCGAGGGGTGGGCGTCGACGCGGAGGGGCCCTCCGCGGTGGTCGTCGGGACCGGCTCCCCGCCGCATCCCGCCGCCAGGGTGGTGAGCAGGGCGAGCGCGAGCAGCCGCTGTCGCATCAGGCCATGCTACGGCCCGGGCGGCTACAGTTCCGGCCATGACCCCGACCAAGTGGGACCTCACGCCCAAGCCGGTCTCGGCCTCGCAGGTCACGCTCGTCCAGCTCATGGAGATCACCGACGCGAACGTCGCCGGCATCGCGCACGGCGGCTCCATCATGAAGCTCGTGGACACGGCCGCCGGCCTGGCCGCGATCAAGCACTGCGGGGGCCTCGCAGTGACGGTCTCGATGGACTCGATGTCGTTCCTCGCGCCGGTCCGGATCGGCGACACCGTCACGGTTCGGGCCTCAGTGAACGACGTGGGGGAGACCTCGATGGAGGTCGGGGTTCGGGTCGAGGCCGAGAACGTAATCACCGGCGAGCGGACCCACACCGGGAGCGCCTACCTGGTCTTCGTGGCCCTGGACGAGACCGGCAAGCCCCGCCCGGTCCCGCCGGTGATCGCCGAGACCCCGACCCAGCAGCGCCGCCAGCGGGAGGCAAAGATCCGTCGGGAGACGCGCCTGGCCCACAAGCAGGCGATCCGCGAGCACCGCGAGCGGGTCGCCCGCGAGGAGCAGGGCTCCGAGCCCGCGTGAGCCTCTCGCCCGGTCGATCGCCCGCCGCGCGCGCCACAATGGTCGGACGATGACCGTCGAGAGGAAGGAGCCCGCATGACCGGCGAGCTCGCCGAGGTGAGGGAACGGCTGCAGACGGACTCGGGACCCGTCGAGATCTTCCGCCTGCCGAGGCTCGAGGAGCTCGGGCTCGGTGAGGTTTCGCGCCTGCCGCACACGGTGAAGATCCTGCTCGAGAACCTGCTGCGCCGTGCCGGCACGCGCGACGTGAGCGAGGACGACGTGCGCGCGCTCGCGGCCTGGCCGGCTCCGGCGCCGGAGGCGAACCTCGCGTTCATGCCGAGCCGCGTGTTGATGCAGGACTTCACCGGTGTCCCGGCCGTCGTCGACCTCGCCGCCATGCGGAGCGCGATGGCGCGCGCCGGCGGCGACCCCGCCAGGGTGAACCCGCTCGTCGACGTCGATCTGATCATCGACCACTCGGTGCAGGTGGACCTGTTCCGCTCGCCGGATGCCTACCGCGCGAACATCGAGTGGGAGTACCGGCGCAACGGCGAGCGCTACGCGCTCCTGCGATGGGCGCAGCAGGCGTTCGACGGCGTCCGGGTCGTACCCCCCGGCGCGGGGATCTGCCACCAGGTGAACCTCGAGCACCTGGGGAGGGTCGTCGCCACGCGGGACGGCGTGGCCTTCCCCGACACGCTCGTGGGGACCGACTCCCACACGACGATGGTGAACGGCCTCGGCGTGCTCGGCTGGGGCGTGGGCGGGATCGAGGCCGAGGCGGCGATGCTCGGCCAGCCGATGTTCCTGCCGTCCCCCGTGGTGGTCGGGGTTCGCGTCTCCGGGGCGCTCCCGGCCGGGACGACGGCGACCGACCTCGTCCTGACGCTCACGCAGATGCTGCGCGCGCACGGCGTGGTCGGGAAGTTCGTCGAGTTCTTCGGCGAGGGGTGCTCCTCGCTCGAGCTCGCCGACCGCGCGACGCTCTCGAACATGTGCCCCGAGTACGGCGCCACGGCCGCGTACTGGCCGGTCGACGCCGAGACCCTCCGGTACCTGCGGTTCACGGGCCGCGGGCACCTCGTCGACCTGGTCGAGCGGTACACGAAGGCGCAGGGCCTGTTCCGGACCGACGGCGATTCCGAGCCCGTGTTCAGCGAGGTCGTGGACCTGGACCTGTCCTCGGTCGAGCCCTCGCTCGCCGGCCCGAAGCGCCCCCAGGACCGAGTCGCGCTCTCGGGCGTCTGGGGGTCGTTCGTCGAGGCCTTTCGCGATCGACTGGAGCCCGACCCCGAGCCGGTCGAGGTCGGACGGCTCGAGGGCGAGGGGCCGGTGAACGGCGAGCCCGCCGTCCACGACCACCCGCACGACCCGACGAACCCCGCGGCGGCCGCGCGCGTCGACGGGGAGGTCCGGCACGGGTCGGTCGTCATCGCCGCCATCACGAGCTGCACGAACACCTCCAACCCCTCGGTGATGGTCGCGGCCGGGCTGCTCGCCAAGAAGGCGGTGGAGGCGGGCCTCGAGACCAAGCCGTGGGTGAAGACCTCGCTCGCGCCGGGCTCGCGCGTCGTGACCGACTACCTGGACGCGGCGGGCCTCCAGCCGTACCTGGACAAGCTGGGGTTCTCGCTCGTCGGGTTCGGCTGCACGACCTGCATCGGCAACTCGGGGCCGCTGCCCGAGGAGGTGGCCGAGGCGGTGCAGGCCAAGGACCTCGCGGTCGTGGCCGTGCTCTCGGGCAACCGGAACTTCGAGGGTCGCATCCACCCGCTCGTCCGGGCGAGCTACCTGGCGTCGCCGCCTCTCGTCGTCGCCTACGCGCTGGCCGGCGACGTGCGGGTGGATCTCGCCTCCGAGCCGCTCGGGACCCGGCCCGACGGCTCGCCGGTGTTCCTTCGCGACCTGTGGCCGAGCGCCGAGGAGGTTCGGGAGGCGATCGCCGCGTCCATCTCTCCCGAGCAGTTCGAGCGCGAGTACGGGCGGATCTTCGAGGGCGACGAGCGCTGGAGCGCGCTCCCGACACCGGCCGGCCCGACCTACGCCTGGGATCCCGG
>JAJPHY010000161.1 GCA_021325015.1 Actinomycetota bacterium
CCGCGAACCGCGCGTCGGGCACGACCTGGCTCTCGTCGACGGCCAGCTGCTCGGCCAGGACCTTGCGGACCCGAGCGTCGATCTCTGCCTTGTCCATCCTTCCTCCTCGTCTTCGTTTCCTGATGGCTCCGGCGCTTCGCCAAACTCTAGGGGCTGAACGGTCCCGCGACTAGGCGGTGAGCCCCCCGTCGACCGGGATGACCGCTCCGTTCACGTACGACGCCTCGTCGGACATGAGGAAGCGGACCACGCTCGCAACCTCCTCGAGCCGGCCGGTCCGACCCGCCGGGGTCTGATCCAAGTAGGCAGCCCGTGCCTCGTCGCTGAGATGCGAGGTCATGTCGGTGTCGAGGAGGCCGGGGCAGAGCGCGTTCACGGTGATGCCCCGGCCGCCGACCTCGCGCGCGAGCGACTTGGTGATGCCGACCAGCGCGGACTTGGACGCCGCGTAGGCGGTCTGGCCCGCGTTGCCCCGCAGGGCGATGGCGGAGGACATGTTGACGATCCGGCCCCACCGCGCGCGGAGCATGGTCCGCAGGGCCGCCTGCGTGCACAGGTATGCGCCCCGGACGTTCGTGTCGAGCGTCCGGTCGTACGCCTCCATCGGATACCGGACGAGCAGGCCGTCCTGCGAGTACCCGGCGTTGTTCACGAGGCCGGTCACCGGCCCGAGCGTGTCGGTGATCTCGCGAAAGGCCTCCGCGACGGAGACCTCGTCGAGCGTGTCCAGGTGGACGATCCGTCCGGCCCCGCCGGCCGCCTCGATCGCGCCGAGCGCTTCCTTCGCGTCGCCCTCGCTCGTGCGAAAGCCGATGGCGACCGACCAGCCGTCGGCCGCCAGGGCCTCGGCGCACGCCCGGCCGATGCCGCGGGCGCCGCCGGTGACGAGCGCGATCCTCATTGGCGAGGTTCCGGGACGCTCCACCGGATGAGGTTGGCTCCCCACGCGAGGCCGGCGCCGAACGACGTGAGCAGGACGAGGGCGCCCGGCCGAAGCCTCCCCGCCCTCCACGCGCGGTCGAGCGCGATCGGGATGGAGGCGGCCGAGGTGTTGCCGATCTGTTCGACGTCCACGACCGCCCGGTCCTGGCCGATCCCGAGCCGCTCGGCCACGGCCACCATGATGCGGGCGTTGGCCTGGTGAGGGATCAGCACGTCGACGTCCTCGGGGGTGTGCCCGGTCTTCTCCAGGAGCTGGCGACACGCGGCCGCCATCTCGGTCACGGCGCGCTTGAACACGTCCCGCCCCGAGGCCATCCGGATCGCGTGGTCACGCGCCGCGACCGTCTCCTGGGTGGCGGGTCGTGCGGACCCGCCTGCCGGGATGATGAGCAGCTCGGCCGCGCCGCCGTCGGTGCCGAGGACGGACCCCACGATCCCCGGGGTCTCGGAGCGACGGAGCACGACGGCTCCGGCTCCGTCGCCGAACAGCACGCAGGTGCTCCGGTCCGTGAGGTCGAGGACGCGGGAGAGGATCTCGGCGCCGATCACCACGACGGTCTCGGCGGTTCCCGACTCGATGAACGCGGCGCCGGTCGAAAGGCCGAAGGAGAAACCGGCGCACGCGGCGTTGAGGTCGAAGGCAGGGCAGGTGAGGCCGAGCTTGCGCTGCGTCCACACGGCCGCCGCTGGGATCGGCGTGTCGGGAGTGAGCGTGGCGCAGATCAGCAGGTCGACCTGTGCACCCTCCAGGCCCGCGGTCTCGAGAGCCCGTCGCGCGGCCGCGGTCGCGAGGTCCGAGGTCGCCTCGCCGTCGGCGGCGAACCGTCGCTCGCCGATCCCGGTCCGCTGACGGATCCACTCGTCGCTCGTGTCGACGATGGACTCGAAGAAGGCGTTGGGGACGACGCGGTCGGGAAGCGCGGACCCAAGGCCGGCGACGGCGGCGTGTCGGTCGGGGCTCACGGCCCGGTCT
Source organism: Actinomycetota bacterium (assembly GCA_021325015.1). Lineage (GTDB taxonomy): Bacteria > Actinomycetota > UBA4738 > UBA4738 > HRBIN12 > JAJPHY01. The sequence continues at coordinate 1,916 of JAJPHY010000161.1, forward strand.
CCTCCCGCGGGCAGCCGCTCGAAGGGGATGGCGAGGCGACCCGCGGACACGCGCCACGGGCACCGTCCCCCCCAGCGCGCCGTCCTCGCATGGGGGCGAGGATAGCGTCCGAGAGGCCTGGATGCGCGCCGGGCCGGGTTCGGCTCAGGCCCGCTCCTTCCCGGGGCCCCGCTCGGCCTCAAGACGGGCGACCTCGGCCGCCTGGGTCGGGGTGCCGACCGCCAGTGCCCGAACCCCGGTGAGCTGCCGCGCCGCGAGCCGGGAGAGCACCTGCCCCGGGCCGGCCTCCACGAGCACCTCGAATCCCGAGTCGGCGAACCACCGCATCGAGCGCTCCCACCGGACGGGCGAGATCACGTGGCGCTCCAGCAGCTTGCGGATCTCCGAGGCGTCCTCAACCGGCTCGCCGGTCACGTTGGCCACGACCGGGATGCGCGCGGTGCGGATCTCCACAGCTGCGAGGGCGGAGCGGATCGGCTCGACCGCGGGCTGCATCAGCGCCGAGTGGAACGCTCCCGCGACGGCCAGCCGGATCGCCCGGGCGCCCCTGGCCTTGGCGGCAAGCTCGGCGCGCCCCACGGCCGCCGGCGTTCCCGACACCACCACCTGGGTGGGCGCGTTCTCGTTGGCGACGACGAGAACCTCGCCGCGCGCCTCCTCGGCGCAGATCTCGGCGACCTCCTCGGTCCCGAGGCCGATCAGCGCCGACATCGCCCCCGGGCGCTCCTCGGAGGCCTTCTGCATCGCGCGACCGCGGACCCCGACCACCTCGAGGGCGTCCCGCAGGTCGAGCGCTCCGGCGGCCACGAGGGCGGCGAACTCTCCCAGGGAGTGACCGGCCGCGGCCCCGAACCTCACCCCCGCCGCCTCGAGGACCCGGAAGGCCGCGACGTCGCACGCGAGGAGTGCCGGCTGAGCGAACTCGGTCGTCGCGAGCAGGGCCTCGTCGCGACACCCCTCCACCAGGTCGCGCCCGATCGCCTCGGAGGCCTGGTCCAGAACCGCCCGCCCCGCGTCGTGGGCCGTCCACGGGTCGGCCATGCCCGCGGCCTGCGAGCCCTGCCCGGGGAACAGCAGGGCCACGTTCACCTTGACCTCCGGTCGGTGACGGCGTTCATCGGCTCGTGACCCTACCCCGACGCCGGCGACGGCGACACGCGCAAGGGACCCGGGAGTGCCCGGTCTCAGGCACCGCGCGAATCGACGTTGCGCGCCGGTGCGCCTCGGGTTGCCAGGTCAACCCACGTCCTGTAGAACTGGCGGCGAACCTATGGCCGAGAGGGTTCAACGAGGACTTCCCGCCTCCCCGGGTCGCCGAAACGCGGGCGCCGAGGGGATCTTCGGGTTCCTGGGTCAGGACATGGCGGTGGACCTGGGAACCGCGAACACGCTCGTCTACGTCCGGCGAGCCGGGATCGTGCTGAACGAGCCCTCGGTCGTCGCCATCAACACCCTCACCGGCGCGATCCTCGCCGTCGGCAACGAGGCCAAGCGCATGATCGGCCGCACGCCGTCGCATATCCAGGCCGTTCGCCCGTTGAAGGATGGGGTCATCGCGGACTTCGACGTCACCGAGAAGATGCTCCGCTACTTCATCCAGCGGGTGCACAAGCGGCGTCTGCTCGCCAAGCCGCGCGTGGTCGTGTGCGTCCCGTCGGGCATCACCGGCGTGGAGCAGCGGGCGGTGGAGGAGGCGACCATCGCTGCCGGCGCCCGCCGCGCCTACATCATCGAGGAGCCGATGGCGGCGGCGATCGGAGCGGGGCTGCCCATCCACGAGCCGGCCGGCAACATGATCGTCGACATCGGCGGGGGCACGACCGAGGTCGCCGTCATCTCGCTCGGGGGCATCGTCACGTCGACGTCGCTGCGGATCGGCGGCGACGAGCTGGACGAGGCGATCATCAACAACGTGAAGAAGGAGTACTCGCTCCTGCTCGGAGAGCGGACCGCCGAGGCGATCAAGCTCGCGATCGCGTCGGTGTATCCGATGCAGGAGGAGCTGATCGCGGAGATCCCCGGACGCGACCTCGTCTCCGGGCTGCCGAAGACGATCCAGATCACCGACGGCGAGGTGCGCCAGGCAATCGAGGAGCCGGTCACCGCGATCATCGATTCGATCAAGGCCACCCTCGACCGGACGCCCCCCGAGCTCGCCGGCGACATCATGCACCGCGGCATCGTGCTTACCGGCGGAGGAGCGCTCCTGCGGGGGCTCGACAAGCGCCTGCGGCACGAGACCGGGATGCCGGTCCACATCGCCGAGAACCCCCTGTCCTCGGTTGCGATCGGGTCCGGCAAGTGCCTGGAGGAGTTCGAGGTCCTCCAGCGGGTGTTGGTGAGCCCCTCCCGCAGGTAGGCCGGATGGCGCTCCCGAACAGAGCGCGAAGCACCCGGCTCCTGGTGGTCACCCTCGTCGCGATCTCGTTGCTCACGATCACCGTCGACTACCGGGAGGGCGACCGGGGCCCCCTCGCGGCCGTCGGTCGGGCCGCGCTGACGATGGTGAGCCCGCTTCAGGAGGCGGTCTCGAAGGTGACGCACCCGATCGGCAACTTCTTCTCGACGCTCGTGCGGCTGCCCTCCATCCGGGCCGAGAACGAGCGCCTGCGCGATCGCGTCGCGCAGCTCGAGGAGGAGGTCTCCACCACGACGGCCGATCAGAACCGGCTGCACGAGCTCGAGGCGCTGGTCGGCGTGCAGGAGAGCCTTGGCCCGCAGGTTCGGACGATCGGCGCTCCCGTGATCGCGAAGAGCATCTCGAACTTCGAGTGGACCGTCACGATCGGCAAGGGCTCCGACGACGGGGTCCGGGTGAACCAGGCGGTGATCGCGGCCGCGGGTCTGGTGGGCCACGTAGTGCGGGTGGCGCCGAACTCGGCGATCGTCCAGCTCATCCTGGATCCCGACTCGGCGGTCGCGGGTCGCCTCGACGTCTCGGGGGCGACGGGTCTGATCTCGGGTCAGGGCGACCACGACCTGCAGATGGGTCTGGTCGACACCTCGACCGAGGTGCACGCCGGCGAACGCGTGGTGACGGCCGGCTTCCGCATCGAGGGGGCTCAGCAGAGCCTGTACCCACCCGGAGTGCTGATCGGAACCGTCTCCCGCGTGCTGCCGAGCGACGCGTCCCTCGAGAAGTTCATCACGGTGAGCCCCGCCGTGGACTTCTCGAGCCTCGACATCGTGCTGGTGGTCCTGTCCGATGGGTCGGGGTAGCCTCGGTATCCGTGCGTCGCGCCCTCTCCCTCGCCGCCGTGATCCTGACCGCCCTACTGCTGCAGACGACGGTCTTCGGAGACGTCAAGCTCCTCGGGGCGCGCCCCGAGCTCATGTATCTGGTCACGATCGTGTTCGCGTTGATCGACGGGCCCGCCTCCGGCGCGGTCGCCGGGTTCGCGGGCGGGATGGCGCAGGACTTCCTCATGAACGAGCCGAAGGGCATCACGGCCCTCACGCTCACGCTGCTCGGCTACGTCGTCGGCCTGGCCCGTCAGTACATCGTGAGCCCCACGCCGGTGCTGCCCGTCCTGCTCGTCGCGGGAGGAACCTTTCTCGGCGTGCTGTTCAACCGGCTCGTGGCGTTCCTGCTCGGGCAGCTCGACACGGGGACCGTCTACACGCTTCAGGTAGCCGGTCTGTCGGCCCTGTACAACGCCGTCCTCACGCCGATCCTGTATCCGGTCCTGCGCCGCGTGGTCGAGGGGTCCCGATCGCGGAAGGTCGTACGGTGGTGAGCGGACGATGACGGAGGGCAAGGCCGGGCTCCGGCTCAAGGTGCTGGCCGGCCTCGTGGCGCTCATGTTCGCGGCGCTCACGACCCGGCTCTGGTTCCTGCAGGTGCTCGCCTCCGCCCAGGCCCGGCAGGAGGCTCGGAGCAACTACATCCGCCTGGTCGACGTGCCGGCGCCGCGCGGCCGCATCCTGGACGACCGGGGACGCATCCTCGTCGCGAACCGCATGAGCCTGGTCGTCACGATCAACCGACAGGAGGCCGGCGACCACCTCGAGGAGGATCTCTTCACGCTCTCGAAGATCCTCGCCGTCCCCGTCAAGGAGCTCGCGCAGCGCGTGAGCAGCCCCCTGTACTACTCGTTCTCGCCGGTACCGGTGGCGAGCGACGTCTCCAAGAAGGTGGACTTCTACATCGGCGAGCACCGTGACGAGCTCCCGGGCGTGGAGGTCCAACAGGTGCCCGTGCGGACCTACCCCGACGGATCGCTCGCGGCGCACGTGCTCGGCTACCTCGGCCAGATCTCCAAGGCCCAGCTCGCGGACCCCGCGTTCTCCGGCTACCAGCCCGGCGACCTCGTCGGCAAAACCGGTGTGGAGGCCGAGTACGAGCACGTGCTGCGCGGCACCAAGGGGGTGATCAAGTACCGGGTGAACTCCGCCGGGCAGAACCTCGGCGAGCTCGGCCGGCAGGATCCGCGACCGGGCAACGACCTCGTGCTCACCCTCGACGCCGACATCCAGCGGCTCGCCGAGGAGAGTCTGCGCCTCGGCCTTCAGTACGCGCACGGGCTGGTCGACTCCGCCACGGGGCGGAACTTCGTCGCGAACGCCGGAGCCGTCGTCGTGCTCGATCCGACGAACGGCGCGATCAAGGCGCTCGCGTCGTGGCCGACCTACGACCCCTCGTTCTTCGTCCGGCCCTACACGTCGGAGGAGTACCAGCGCGCGTTCGGGGCCTCCACCGGATATCCGCTGCTCGACCGGGCGATCCAGGGTCAGTACCCTCCCGGCTCGACCTACAAGCCGTTCGTGCTGCTCTCGGCGCTGCGCCGGGGCCTGGTCTCGACCTCGCAGTCGTACTCCTGCCCGCCGACCTGGGAGGTGCCCGACGACCCGCTGCACGAGGTCTTCCACAACTGGACGAGCGCCAACCTCGGCGTCATGACGCTCGGGGAGGCTCTCTGGGAGTCGTGCGACACCGTCTTCTACCCCATCGGATACGACTACTGGCGGACCTACTACCCACCGACCGATCCGCCCAAGGAGCCGCTGCAGCAAGACCTCATGCGAGTCGGGTTCGGCCGTCCGACCAACGTGGACATCCCGTTCGAGCAGGAGGGGAGGGTGCCGACCCCTGAGTGGAAGGCCCAGATCCACGCGAGGTACCCGAACATCTACCCCGACGGCAAGTGGTTCCCCGGCGACTTCATCAACATGTCGATCGGTCAGGGCGACACGCTGGTCACTCCGCTCCAGATCGCTCAGGCGTACGCCGGGATCATGAACGAGGGCCGCGAGTGCGTCCCGCACGTGGGGCTGCGGGTCCAGACGCCCGCCGGGAGGGTCATCCGGACGATCAAGCCGCACTGCCGCCGGATGCCGTTCACGACCGCGCAGATCGACTACGTGCGGAACGCGCTCGCCCAGGTGCCGATCCAGGGGACGGCGGCCTCCGCCTTCGTGGGCTTCCCGTTCTCGCAGGTATGGGTGGCCGGCAAGACCGGCACCGCCCAGGTGACGGGTCGCCAGGACTACTCGTGGTTCGCCGCGATGACCAGCGCGCAGGGCAAGGAGTACGTGGTGGTGGCCCTCGTGGAGCAGGGGGGTCACGGCTCGACGACGGCCGCGCCGATCGTCCGGCGCGTGATCGAGGGCCTGTACGGGCTGCCGAGCGCCGGGTTCCTGAGCGGGGGATCGACCGACTGATGAGGGGTGCGGGCTGATGGACCTCGTCGCGGGCAAGGCCTACCCGGCCGAGCGCCGACCGATCCGGCACCTGGATCCGGTCCTGCTGCTCGCGGCGCTCGCGCTCGCCATCGTCGGCGTGCTGATGGTCTACTCGGCGACCCACGCATCGCTGGTCGCCCAGCACCTGGACCCGGGCATCTACCTGAAGAAGCAGGCCACGTTCCTCGCTCTGGGCGCCGTGGTCGTGATGGTGACGGCGAGCTTCGACTACCGCTTCGTCAAGGTCTACGCGGGTCTGATCTACGGGGCGTCGCTGCTGCTGCTCGTCCTGGTTCGAACCCCGCTTGGAGCGACCGTGCGCGGCTCCCAGCGCTGGTTCCAGCTCTTCGGCTTCCAGCTCGCGCCGTCCGAGCTCGCCAAGCTCGCCCTCATCGCGATGCTCGCCGCGTTCCTGTCCGAGCTGAGATCCGAGGAGCGATCGCTCCCGGAGGTGTTCCGGGCGAGCGCGATCGCCGGCGTCCCGGCGCTCCTGGTGTTCCTGCAGCCCGACCTCGGGACCTCGATCGTGCTCGCGTCGATCCTCGTGGGCGTCCTCGTGGTGGCCGGCACGCGGCCTCGCCACCTGGGCATCCTCGCGCTCACCGCGATCGTCCTGATCTTCGGTGCGTTCCAGCTCGGCCTGGTGAAGGACTACCAGATCGCCCGCCTGACCGGTTTCCTGGACCCGGCGAACGATCCGCTCAGCGCCGGCTACAACAAACTGCAGGCGGAGATCGCGATCGGCTCCGGGGGCCTCACCGGTCTCGGGTACCTGAGGGGGACGCAGACGAACCTCGACTTCGTTCCCGAGCAGCACACCGACTTCATCTTCACGGTCGTGGGGGAGGAGTTCGGCTTCGTCGGCGCGATCACGCTCCTCCTGTTGTTCGGCATCCTGATCTGGCGGGCATTTCGGATCGCGCTCTTATCCAAGGACGCCTTCGGGACGTACGTGGCGGCCGGCATCGCCTCGATGCTTGCGATCCAGGTGTTCGTGAACGTCGGCATGACGCTCGGGATCATGCCGATCACCGGCATCCCGCTGCCGTTCGTGTCCTACGGAGGGAGCTCGCTGCTCACCAACTGCGCGGCGGTGGGGCTCCTGCTGAACATCCACATGCGCCGATTCACCTGAGGCGAGACCCGCCTACCTCTCCACGGCGATCGTCCACAGGAAGGTGGAGCCGTCCGGACCCGATCGCTCGAGCGCCACGTCCCCGTCCATACCGCGCGCGGCCGCCCGCGCGAGCGAGAGGCCGACTCCGGCCCCCTGGTGGACGCGGATGTTCAGGTCCTCGACCTGCTCGAGCGCCGCGAAGATCCGTTCCCGGAAGGCGGGGTCGATGCCCGGCCCGCGGTCGATGACCCGGACCTCGATGCAGCGGTCGGTCCGGCGGATCCGCACCTCCACCGGGTCCTGCGGCCCGGAGAACCGGCGGGCGTTGTCGACGAGCTCATGCAGGATGCGCCGGGCGACGGAGGCATTCAGGTCGGCGATCGGTGCCGGGTCGCCCTCGAGCGATACCCGGACGTTCGGGTCACCGCCGGTGACCTCGCGGGCGATCGTGGCGACGTCCACCCGCTCGGTGACCCCCGCTTCGATCGCGAGCTCGAACCGTTCGAGAAGGCTGGCGAGGTCGGACGCGCGCTCGACGATGCGGTCGAGGAGCTCGCGCTGCTGCTCCGGGCTCGCGCGCCCCTTGGCCATCGTCTGGGCCATCCCGAGGATCACCGTGACCGGCGTCCGGAGCTCGTGGGACAGGCGGGCCACCAGCTCGTGGCGCCTGGTGGAGCGCTCCACCAGGGCCGCCTGTGCCTCCTCGAGCTCCCGCGTGCGGCGGCGCTCGCGGTCCAGGGCCTCCGTCAGCTCCTCGATGACGCTCGGCGTCACGGCCGGGGAGAGCACGCCGCCGCCCGTGGCCGCCCGCAAGACGGCGTTCAAGATCTCGTCCCCGTCCGAGTCCTTGAGCACGTAGCCCGAGGCGCCCGCGACCAGCATGTCCCTGACGATGCCCTGGTCCTCGTGGCCGGAGAGGGCGACGACCCCGAGGGCGGGATGGGCTTGCTTCAGCCGCCTCGTGGTCTCGATGCCGTCCATGCCGGGCATCCGGACGTCCATCAGGACGACGTCGGGCTCGGCGGTCGACAGGATCTCGAGCGCCTCGGCACCCGAGCCCGCCTCGCCGACCACCTCGAGGTCACCGGCGTCCAGGAGCGCGAGGAGCGACTCGCGGAAGCCCGCGTTGTCGTCCACCACGAGCACCCGGACCCGGCGCGAGTCGGAGCCTCGCGGCAAGTGGGGGGAGGCGGACTGGTTCATGGCCGAAAGTCTCCCGACCTCGGGCCCGAGGAGGTATCGGGCGCCCAGACGGTTCGTTCCCCGGTCGAGCCGGAGACCGAGCTAGCCTCATCAGCCTAGCCCTGCGGATCGGCGAGTTCTCGGCGATGCGCCTTTGGCCCTGTATCCTGATTTATAGGTTTGCTCGCCGGGCGGGGCCGCCGGCCCCATTGCCCGGGCGAGATACGGAACCAGGCGCGGCCACGGCCTCGCCGGCCCCGGACCCTCGTGGGTCCGCCGGGCTGCGGCCGGGGAGCCGGCGCCGGAGTCAGGGCGTTCTTCGTGCGAGACGACGTGCGTGGGGCCGCCCCGGACGGCCGTGGGCCGTGCCGGGCAGCGTCCCCGCCGCAGGACAACCTGCCGGTAGGTGAGCGGGATCGGCAGAAGCCGATCCCGCGCAGCGTCGTCCGGTCCCACGCCACCCTCGCTCCCGCCGCTCCCTCCGCGTCAGGACGCGGGAGGGAGTGGACTCAATGAGCGAACAGACCGAACGGCTCCTCGAGCCGGAAGACGACCGCGAGGGCGGGGGCGAGGCGGGGGAAGCGGGTGCGGAGGCGGTGTCGCGCCCCCGCCGGCGCCGTCGCGGCGGTCGCGGGCGCGGGAGGTCGCGGACCGCCGCCGGCACCGCTTCGGAGCCGGCCCGGGAGCTGGACGCCGCGGCGCCCGAGCCACGCTTGGAGACCCCTGGAATCCCCGCCGCCGAAGAGGTGACGGAGGGCGAGGCATCCGGCTCGGGCGCTCAGGGGCAGACCCGAAGGCGACGGAGACGGGGCGGGAGAGGCCGGGGCGGGCGCGCGCGCTCGACCGTCGGGGAAGGGACGCCGGAGCCCTCGAGGATCGAACCGGAGTCCGCGCAGGGCGAGGCCGGCGCAGAGAGGCCGCAGGGCGAGGCCGGCGCAGAGAGGCCGCAGGGCGAGGCCGGCGCAGAGACGCCGACGGCCGCGCGGCGGCGCCGGCGTGGCGGTCGGGGTCGCCGTGGGAGGGGTCGCGGCGAGACCGAGGCCGAGGGGCAGAAGCTCGCCACGGCCGTCGAGCCGGAGGCCGAGGGCGAGGAGCCGGAGCCCCAGCCGGCCTCCGCTCGACGCCCGCGTGCCCGCAAGGTCTCACCGGAGAGCGCGACGGCCGAGCCGGCTGCCGAGCCCGAGCGAGCGGCGCCCCGCGGCAGGCGTTCGCGCGCGAAGGCCGCGGAGGAGGCCCCGTCGCGAGAGACGGAAGCGGAGAGCCCCCTCGAGGGGGCTCCGAAGCGGCGCGGTCGTCGGAAGGTCGAGAGCGCGGAGTCCGCCGCGCCGACCAGACTTCGCCGGGCCCGGCAGAGCCCGGGCCACCGCCGGCGCGAGCCGCTCCCGGTCGTTCCCCGGGTGACCGACAAGGTCATGGTGATCACCGAGCACGGGGAGCGGGACCAGATCGCCATCCTCGAGGGGCGAGACCTGGTGCAGCACTACGTCACCCGCGCCGGCGCTCGCTCGATGGTCGGCAACGTGTACCTCGGGCGGGTCCAGAACGTGCTTCCGGGCATGGAGGCGGCCTTCATCGACGTGGGCCGCGGCCGCAACGCCGTTCTGTACGCGGGCGAGGTGAACTACTCGCCGGAGGATCTGGAGAGCGGCTCCGCGCCGCGGATCGAGCAGGTCCTGAAGAGCGGCCAGTCGGTGCTCGTCCAGGTCACGAAGGACCCGATCGGGGGCAAGGGGGCTCGGCTCACCGCGCAGATCAGCCTTCCCGGCCGGTACCTGGTGCTGGTTCCCGACTCGAACGTGACCGGGATCAGTCGACGCCTCCCGGACGCGGAACGCCGGCGTCTGAAGGCGATCCTCAGGAAGATCCGGCCCGAGGGCCACGGGCTGATCGTCCGGACCGCGGCCGAGGGGGCGAGCGAGGACGCGCTCGCCGCCGACCTCGGGCGCGTGCTCGCCGAATGGGAGGCGATCACGAAGCGGGCGAAGAGGGCGAAGGCCCCCGCCGTCGTGTACGAGGAGCCCGAGCTCACGGTGCGCGCCGTCCGCGATCTGTTCAACGACGAGGAGTTTCGGGAGCTCGTAACCGACTCCCCGCGCATCCACGCGCTCGTGACGGAGTACCTCGGCCAGGTCGCTCCCGACCTCCTCCCGAAGGTTCGGCTCCACACGGGCAAGCTGCCGGTCTTCGAGGAGTTCCACATCGTCGAGCAGATCCACAAGGGCCTCGACCGCAAGGTCTGGCTTCCCTCGGGCGGCTACATCGTGATCGATCGCACCGAGGCCCTGACGGTGATCGACGTGAACACCGGGAAGTCGGTCGGCAAGACGAACCTCGAGGAGACCGTCGTCAACACCAACATCGAGGCGGCGCGGGAGGTGGCGCGCCAGCTCCGCCCGCGGGACATCGGCGGCATCATCATCATCGACTTCATCGACATGCTCCTCGAGCAGAACAAGAAGAAGGTCGTGGACGCGCTGAAGGAGGAGATGGCCCGCGACAAGACGCGGTCTCAGGTCTTCGACGTTGGTCCGCTCGGGCTCGTCGAGGTGACGCGAAAGCGCGTCTCTGGTGGACTCTTGGAGTCGTTCTCCGAGACCTGCCCCACCTGCGAAGGCCGGGGCGTGCTGTTGACGTACGAGGCGTGAGGAGGATCGGGACGATGTACGCGGTCATCAAGGCGGGTGGGAAACAGCAGAAGGTCAAGCCGGGCGACGTGATCGAGGTCGAGTACCTGCACGGCGCCGTCGGCGAGACCGTGACGTTCCGACCTCTGCTCGTCGTGGACGACGACGGCACGACCCACTACGGAAAGGAGACCGAGCGCGCCGTGGTCACGGCCAAGCTCCTCGGCGAGCAGAAGGGCGACAAGGTCAAGGTCTTCAAGTACAAGAACAAGACCGGGTACGCGCGCCGCCAGGGTCACCGGCAGCTCATGACCCTGCTCGAGGTCTCCGAGGTGAGCCTGGGCGCGGCGGCTCCGAAACGAGCAGCCTCGCGCAGGGCCTCGGGCGCAGCGGAGCCGGACCAGAAGGACGCCGAGTCCCCGGCCGCCGGCGAGGAAGCCGCGGAATAGGGGTCGTCTGGTACCCTCGAACGCGCGATGGCACACAAGAAGGGCGGCGGATCCTCGAAGAACGGACGAGACTCCGAGTCCAAGCGGCTCGGGGTCAAGGCGTTCAGTGGGCAGCGCGTGAGCGCCGGGTCGATCATCGTGCGCCAGCGGGGAACCCGCATCCACCCGGGAGCCGGCGTCGGCCGCGGAGGCGACGACACGCTGTTCGCGCTGGTCGACGGAGTGGTCTCGTTCCAGACCTCTCGGGGACGGCGCTTCGCCACCGTCCAGGCGCCCGAGTAGCCGGACGGCTCACGCCTCGCGGATGGCGGCCCGGATCGCCTCCTGCCACTCCACGAGCTCGCGCTTTTTCGCCTGGTTCCAGGTCCCGAGGTAGCCGGCGTTGATCCGCCGGGTCTTGCGCCGGGTCTGTCTGGCCATCGACAGCATGCCCCGCCGGTCGGTCGACTCGGGAGCGACCGGCTCGAGCGGCGGCGGCTGCACGAAGTAGAAGGCGACCCGCTCCGTGCGCGCGCCGGCCGCGTGGGTGACGATCAGCACCGGCGACCCCAGCACGCGCCGCGCCTTTCGAAGGTCGGCGAGCGGGATGCGGAGGTGGCTGTACCCGTCGGCGGCCTCGAACGCGAGGGCCTCGGGACCGAGCGAGAGCGTCCCCTTGCGTTCGCGCATCGTCCCGCGGCCGAGCTCGACCGCCCACACCGTCACCGCGTCGGGCACGGCATCCATCATCGCCGGGCGGTGGCGAATCGACCACAATCTCCACGTGGGCTTCGTCGACGAGGTCACGGTGTTCGCCCGGGCCGGCCGGGGCGGCGACGGATCGGCCTCGCTGCACAGCGAACCGTTCAAGCCGCGGGGCGGGCCGGATGGAGGTGACGGGGGACGCGGAGGGGACGTGATCTTCGAGGTCACGCCGGGGGTCCACGACCTCTCGGCGCTCGCGGAGCGCCCCCACCTCCGAGCCGAGAACGGCCGGTCCGGCGGCCCGGGCCGCCGGACCGGGGCCGACGGAGCCGACCTGGTCGTACCGGTCCCCGACGGCACGGTGGTCTCCGACGAGCACGGGCTGCTCGCCGACCTGGTGGGTGCCGGGGCGCGAGCCGTCGTCGCCCGCGGCGGTCGGGGAGGACGCGGGAACGCGTCGCTCGCCACGGGCAGGAACCGCGCGCCTCGCACGGCCGAGGCCGGAGAGCCGGGGGAGGAGAAGCACCTGACCGTCGAGCTTCGGCTGGTCGCCGACGTCGGGCTGGTCGGCCTTCCGAACGCCGGGAAGTCGACCCTCCTGTCACGTCTCACGGCCGCCCGACCGAAGATCGCTCCCTACCCGTTCACGACGCTCAGCCCGAACCTCGGGGTCATCCAGGGAGATCGCCGGCTCGTGGTGGCCGACGTCCCCGGTCTGGTCGAGGGCGCGCACGAGGGGAGGGGGCTCGGCGATCGGTTCCTTCGCCACGTCAGCCGGTGCCGTGCGCTCCTGATGGTCGTGGACCTGTCGGCCGAGGACCCGGCCCGGGACCTCGCGGTCGTGCGCGCGGAGATCGAGGCGTACGACGCGGGGCTTGCCGCCCGTCCGTTCGCCGTCGTGGGGACGAAAGCCGACCTCGTCGACGATCCGGAGCGGGCGGTGAAGCGGCTCGGGCCGGATGCGATCGCGACCTCGGGAGTCACCGGCCGAGGTCTGGATCGCCTGGCCGAGCGCGTGGCGGATCTCGCCGCGCTCCCGCGCGCCGAGGCCGACCGGCGTCCGTTCGTCGTTCTTCGCCCGGCCCGGCCCGCCTTCGAGGTCCGCCGCGAAGGCGAGCGCTTCCGCGTGGTGGGCAGGGGCGTCGAACGGTGGGTGGCCGAGACGGACTTCGACGATCCGCGCGCCGTGGTCCGGCTCCAGAAGCGGCTGATCAGGGAGGGCGTCGAGCGTCAGCTCTCGGCGCTCGGCGCTCGGCGCGGAGACGAGGTCGTGATCGGAGACCGCGCGTTCGAGTTCATACCCGGAGCACCAGAGGAGGAACGATCGTGAACGAAGCCGCGAACCAGAGGGACCGGCTGACGGCGGAGGAGGCCGAACGGTGGGCGGAGATCCGCTCCCTCGTCGATCGCCTCACCCCGTCGCAGCTCGAGGAGCCGGGCCTGACGGCCGAGGGATGGTCGGTCAAGGACCTGCTCTGGCACCTCGCCGGATGGTGCTCGGAAGCCGAGCGGCAGCTCGGGCTCATCCGCAGGGGCACCTACGAGGAGCGGGACTGGGACACCGACGGCATCAACGCGCGGCTGCTCGAGGAGTCGCGAGGGCTGTCCCCGGACGAGGTTCGAAGCGGCCTCGAGGCCGCCCGGGCCGGCGCGCTCCGCGAGTGGGCGACCCTCGAGGCGCTCACTCCCGAGGCGATCGAGTGGTTCGGCGAGTCCGGGCCGATGCACTACGACGAGCACCTGCCCGCCCTGCGAGCCTGGGTCGAGCACCTCAGCCGGAGCGGCTGATCCTCCACGGTCGGGGCGGGGTGGGGCCGTAGGATACGCGCGTGGGACGGCGCCTGGGGGTCATGGGTGGGACCTTCGACCCAATCCACTACGGCCACCTCGTGACGGCCGAGGAGGCGCTGGTGCAGTTCGCCCTCGACAGCGTGCTGTTCGTGCCCACCGGGCAGCCGTGGATGAAGGAGGGGAGGGAGGTCTCCCCGGCGGAGCACCGGTACCTCATGACGGTGATCGCGACCGCCAGCAACCCTCGCTTCTCGGTGTCGCGGATGGAGGTGGACCGGCAGGGCCCCACCTACACCGTGGAGACGCTCCAGGCGCTCGCCGAGGAGAACCCCGACGCCGAGCTGTACTTCATCACCGGCGCAGACGCGATGCTCGAGATCCTGCACTGGAAGGACCCCGAGGAGGTGCTCTCGCTCGCGCACTTCATCGCGGCGACACGGCCGGGATACGACCTCGCGCACTTCGAGGCGGAGGCGGCAAGCCATCATCCGAAGGTGTCCGTCATGACGATCCCGGCGCTCGCGATCTCCTCGACCGACATCCGGCAACGGGTGAAGGAGGGCCGAGCCATCCGTTACCTCGTCCCGGAGGGCGTGAAGAGCTACATCGAGAAGGTGGGCCTGTACCGGTTACGGAGGGTCGGCGCCGTCGGTTCTCCAGGGCCGGCCGGCACCGGCGCCGGAGAGCGAGGATCGCGGGGAGGGTCGGCCTCGCCGTCGGGGTCGCGCTCCTCGTCGGCGGAGGTGTCGGGCTCGGACCGCTGCTCACCGGTGGCGGCCCCGCCGCGTCGCCCTCGCCCGCGGGCCGCGCCGCCCCCTCCCGTTTGGTCCTGCTCGACGTGAGCACGACGATCGGGCCCCTCACGGCCGTGGTGGGTGCGGGCGGACCGGAGCCGGCGGCCGTCGTCGTGCCGGGTGACGTGTTCGTCACGATCCCGGGACAGGGCGACGGGACGACGCGGGACGCGGCCGGCCTGCCCGGGCCGCAGGCGCGGGTGGCGATCTCGAACCTGCTCGGAGCGTGGATCGACCACTACGCCCTCACCGACCTCGCGCACCTGGGCGCCGTGATCGACCGGGCCGGCGGCATCTCTCTGTTCGGAGACCACTCGGACGGCTCGCAGGTGCAACGGGCGCTCGATGAGAAGGGGCCGGCGCGGGGACTCACGTGGCAGGAGGTCCTCAAGGGACTGTTCGAGGCGGGAGCCACGTGGACCGAAGGCGATCTCACGAGCTCGGACGACGGCGCCGCGGCGGCCTCGGTGCTCGCCGGCGCCGCGGGGGCCCGGGTGAAGGTGCTCCCAACGCTGCCGGTGGCGTCCGGCCTTTCCCGGCCCGACGAGACCGGTATCGCCCACCTCGTCGCGGAGCTGTTCGGGGAGCCCGACCGGCTGCCCACCGCCGTGATCGTGCTGAACGGCACCGGCGCACCCGGGGTCGGCGCGTCGGTTGCGGCGCATCTGATCCCCGCCGGGTTCCGCGTGGTCGTCTCGCAGAACGCCTCGAGCTTCGACCACGCCGACACCCTCGTCGTGGCGAACTCGGCGGACCTCCGTCCGGTGGCCGAACGCGTCCGACGGCTCCTCGGCGTCGGCTCGGTGTCGGTCGCCGGTGTGCCGTCGGGGCTCGGAGATGTCACCATCGTGGTGGGAAGGGACTATCGGACGGGATGAGCATGGACGACCGCGGTGCCCCGTAGCCGGCTGGCCGACAGCCGCCGGATGGCGGTCGCGGCCGCGCGCGCGGCGGGGTCCAAGCAGGCGGCCGACATCGTGATCTTGGACGTCCACGACCTGATCGTGATCACGGACTTCTTCGTGATCGCAACGGGCACGAGCGACCGGCAGGTCAAGACGATCGTCGAGGAGGTCGAGAAGGCCCTCCGGGAGACCGGGATGAAGCCCCTCCGGCGCGAGGGCGAGACCGAGGCACAGTGGGTCCTCCTCGACTACGTGGACGTCGTGGTCCACGTGTTCTCGAAGGAGCAGCGCGAGTACTACGACCTCGAGCGTCTGTGGCGCGACGCTCCCCGAGTCGAATGGGAGGAGCAGGGCGCCGCCTCCTCCGGTTGAGTAGACTGCCTCCTCGAGCGGGCCCATAGCTCAGCTGGTAGAGCGCATGGCTGGCAGCCATGAGGTCAGGGGTTCGAATCCCCTTGGGTCCACCATCGAGCCTGTGTGTGAACCGAGAAGGGACGCGAAGGGCTCCTCGTACGTGAAGTCTGCGATCGCACCGTCCCGAACACGGATCGTTCGGAAGAACGCTTGGTTCCACCTCTTCCGGACCTCGGGCCTCGCCTTGCGGTAGCTCACAGCGCAGTCCTTGGCCAGGTCGAGCGCGAGATCGATGATCTGCTTCGCCTGCGCCAGCTTCTCCCCGTCGGTCGCGAGCTGTGACTCGGCGTCGGCCACCTCCGCGTTGATCCGGGCCTGCTCGCGCTTGAGGATCGCGACGTTGATCGCGTCGGCGTAGTAGGCGCGCAGGAGCTTTTCTCGCTCGGTTGCGAGCTGGCGGAGGCGTCGTGAGAGGAACTTCGCGACCTCCGCCCGGTGCCGCTCCCGCTCGGCGACCTCGACCCGGAGGACCCGTTCCAGCCGGCGCCTGAGCGCCGCAGGTACCTGGACGCCCTCGTAGAGGGCCTCTACGGCACGTTCGAGCTCGGCTGCCGGGACGTAGCGACCTTCGGAGCACCGCGTGCGTCCCGTGTTCCGACCGACGCACCGGAAGTATCCGAAGCGGCCCTTCGCCACCGCGTAGTAGAGCCTTGAGCCGCACTCGGTGCAGACGAGCGTGCCCTTCAGGTAGTGGTCGTTCTTCCAGCTGCGCTCGCCCCCCGAGGAGTGCTCGTCCAGCACGCTCTGGACCCTGTCAAACAGCTCGCGGGGGACAAGCGGCTGATGGATGCCTTCACGCTCCACGCCCTTCCGGCGGACCACGCCGGCGTAGACGGGGTTTCGGAGCATCCGATGGACCGCGCTGATGCCGGGCGGGTTGCCGAGCCGGTTCCGGAGGCCCTTCTCGGCCAGGGCCTCGGTGAGGGAGGAGAGGGACAGCGAGCCGGTAGCGTAGCGCTCGAAGGCCCAGACGACGATCGGTGCCTGCGGGTCGGGCTCGAGAACGGACTCGCCGCGGCGTCCCGGGCCGTCGCGACGGACGTTTCGGTACCCCGAAGGGCGCACGGACGGGCCAGCCGCCCTGGGCTGCCTTCTGGTCCATGCCCTTTCGAATCTCCTGGCCGAGGTTGGCCGAGTAGAACTCGGCGATCGAGGCCAGGATCCCCTCCACGAGCTTGCCCGAGGCCGAATCCTCCAGGCTCTCGGTGACCGAGTGAAGCTGGACGCCGGCCTTTCGCAGCGCGGCCCGGACGGCGGCGTGGTCCTCGAGGTTGCGGGCGAGGCGATCGAGCTTGTGGACCACGAGACAGTCGATGCCTGGATCCTCGGAAAGGCGGGCGAGCATGGCCTGGAGCTGGGGTCGGTCGGCGGTGCGGGCCGACTCGCCGCGGTCGACGTACTCGTCGGCGAGCTCCCAGCCCCGGTCGGCGAGGAACCGGCGGCAAGCCTCGGCCTGCGCGGGGATTGAGTAGCCCTCCTCGGCCTGCTCCTTGGTCGAGACCCGGAGGTAGATGACGGCCTTCATGGTCCCTCCTCCTGGCTCAGCTGCTCGGCGAGCGCGAGCAACGCCCTGGCGAGAGGCCTGAGGCTAGCATCGACCTCTGCCTCGTCAGGTTCCCCAGCGACGTCGAGACCGTCGCGCCGCCGTTCGCGTTCCACGTCCGTGGGCCCGTCGCCTCTCCCGCGCCGGCGGGGGAGTCCGGTCTCGGTTGGCGCGTCCCCGCGCCGCGACGTCAAGGGGCATGTCGGGGCGGCAGGGCGCGGAACCGGGGCGTGGCGGAGGCGGGGGAGATGCGGCGCCGATGATCCGGATCGGAGTCGGTGAAGTAACGCCCGAGGCATCGGGTGGTCCGGTAGAGGTCGCGGGACCGAGCTGGAAGTTCCACAAGCGATAGGCGATCGCCGTCGGTCGGCACGTGCTTCCAGGCCGGCCCGAGCACGCCGAGTTCGGTGAGCCGATCCTCGCTCGCCACGTACAGCGGGAACGAGCTCGCGAGCGACCCGGAGACGTGCAGGCTCGTGGTCGCCGAGCGAAAGGCGGTGGCGACCTCCCCCTCTCGCTCCTCCTCCGGGACCAGGACGAGGAGGTTCGGGAACCCGGTGAGCTCCTCCTCCTTCGTCCAGCCCGCTGCGAGGTGCAGGTAGCCCCCGAGCTTGCGCATGAGGGCGCCGCGTGCCTCGGTGGCTCGGTCGTATTCGAAGTAGAACTCGCACGCGCCGCCGGGATGCAGGTACCGTCTGAACCCGTCGGGCTTGACCTCCGCCGCTCTCGTGCGGACCCAGTGTTCTGGCCGCCAGGTGGCCAGACAGTGGCCCTGGAGGCTCCTGGAGGCCTCCGCGAGGGCGCAGAAGAACGCGTTGACCCCCAGGCGGTGGGCGATCAGCTTGTTCGTCCGGTAGCTCTGATCGGGGACCCAGGGCAGGTCGGAGACCCGGACGTCCTTGGCGTCGGCGATCTCGACGAGGCCCGGCTTCGTGAGGTGCCAGCACGCGGGAGCCCTCCCCTCCCCGAAACCCCTCCCGACCGAGAAGGAGGAGACCAACCCCATCTCCTTCAGCTCTCTCATCCGGTGCTGGCACCGCCTGAGAGATCTGAAGCAAAGGCTCGTGATCTGGTGGGTGGTGAGGACCTTGTGCTCGAGCAGCAGGAGCAGGACCTGATGGTCTCGCTCGTCGATCGTGCTCGCGTGCGCGCGATTCTCGTTTCGTTCGGCTCGAACCATGATTCGGGCACAGCCCTCCCCCCTCCTTCGGGTCGTGGCCTTCGGCGAAGAGGCCCCGTGACCTGCGCATTTGCGCTCCCGCGCCCGGCGCCGTCTCGCCGCCCACGCGCCGTCTTCGGCGGCAACGCGGCAACTCGACGCCGCGCCAGGGCGCGTGCGCACACACCGCCTGGTCGACGGATCTTCAGTTCGTGCCCGTGCTCACCTCCTCCTTGCCGCTTCGCACGGCGTCCTCCGTCGCCGGCACAGCTCGCCTTGGGCCATTCCGGCTCAGGGCATCCCTCGCGGACTCCAGCGGATCTCGCTGGCGCTCCGGTCCCGTTCGCCCGCCGTCGAGCTCTCCACCGGCCTCCGTTCACGCCGAGCGCGCCTCCTCGTGAGGTGCCCGGGTTCGGAGCCGCGCCGGTGCTTGTTCGACTCACGTCATGGACCATGGCGCCGGCCTTCCCGCGGATCTCCGCTCGGTGTCCGAGCCGGCAGCCTCTGGCGAGCAAGCCGTCGCCCTTGAGTACCGGCTCGCGGCCAAGCGGTGGATCGCCTGAGACGCGGCCATCCGCCTATACAAAGGCAGGAGAGGCGGCAAGACCGTGTCCCCTTGGAGGGGGGAGAAGTCGGGGAGCTTTCGGGGAGGCAGGCCTGGTGGGACTGTGCGACTCCGGTAGATGCTTTCCGGATCGGCTCCGGCTGATGCTTTACACAGTTCCACCTGATCTTTGACAGCTCCACCAGATGTTTGACACTGGCGCCCGACCTGCTCTCGTGGCCACCACGGCCCTGGGAAGGAGGTCGGGATCGTGCTGGTGGAGCTGGGGGTCGTGGATCAGCGCTACGACGCGGTGAAGGAAGTGCTGGACGGAGGGGGCACGGTGACCGAGGTCGCCGAGCGTTACGGCGTGACGCGCCAGAGTCTGCACAACTGGCTCAGGCGCTACCGGGAGCGCGGGATGGCCGGTCTGGTCGATCGCTCCAAGCGCCCGAGGAGCTGTCCGCACCGAACGCCGGCCCGCGCCGAGCTGAAGGTGATCGAGCTCCGAAGAGACCACCCGCGGTGGGGACCGAGGCGCCTCGCCTACGAGCTCGCCAGAAAGGGCCTGGATCCGGTGCCCTCTCGCTCCAGCATCTACCGGATCCTGGTCCGCTCCGGGCTCGTCGAGCCCAGGGCCCGCCGACGCAAACGCTCCGACTACATCCGGTGGGAGCGGGCCCGTCCGATGGAGCTGTGGCAGCTCGACGTCGTGGAGGCGCGGCTGGAGGGCGGCTCGGCGGTGAAGATCCTGACCGGCGTGGACGACCACTCACGGTTCTGCGTCGTGGCCTCGGCGATGCCCCGCGCCACCGCACGCCCGGTCTGCGAGGCCTTCGCGCAGGCGCTTCGCGCCTACGGAGTGCCCCAGGCCCTGCTCACAGACAATGGCCGCGTGTTCACCGGCCGCCACGCCAAGGCTCGACACGAGGTCCTGTTCGACCGGATCTGCCGCGAGAACGGGATCCGTCACCTGCTCACCGCGGTCCGATCACCCACCACCACCGGCAAGATCGAACGGTTCCACCGCACCCTTCGCGACGAGCTGCTCTCGACGCGCTCGTTCTCAAGCCTCGCCGAGGTGCAGCGTGCGCTGGATCACTACGTCGTGACCTACAACACGCTCCGGCCTCACCAGGCGCTCGGGATGGTCACACCGATCGAGCGATTCGCCCTGGCCGGCCCGCAGGCGGCGCCGCTGACCGGAGCGCTCGAGGAGGTCCAGGAGGGCGAGATCGTCACCGACGCCAAGCACGATCACATCCGCCGCGTCGATGGCAACGGCAGGATCCACTTCGCAGGCGCCAGGTACTACGCGGGCAGCGGTCTCGCGCGCGACTCGGTGACCGTGCGCCTGGTCGACGACGAGGTCTGCATCCTCTACCGGGGCGAGGTGATGCGCACCTACCAACGGCGTCACCCCAAGGAGAAGGAGGAGGTGATCTACAGCCACCATCGACGGCAGAGCAACAGGACTATCGCGTGAGGCGGGTGTCAAACGTCTGGTGAGAACGATCCGTCAAACGTCTGGTGGGACTCGACAAGGCCTGGTGGGACTCGACAAGGCCTGGTGGGGCCTGGTGGGGCCTGGTGGCACCCGAGATGAGGTGCGCCGCATCGCTCCTCGGCCCGAATGAGCCGCGATGATTGTCGCGTGGCGGTCTGGAGAAGCCACGTGCAACGAAAGTCCCGTTCGCGGACTTACGAGTATGTGTGTCGAAGTGAGGACTAGGGCAGAGGCCAGATGAAGCCAACAAGCCCCTACCCTGGCTTCGAGGAGTTCTTTCGCCAGGAGTACCAGGGGCTGTGTAGAGCCATGCTGCTGCTGACCGGCAACCGAGCGGATGCGGAGGAGTGTGTGGAGGAGGCTCTGGTTCGCGTACTGAGCCGGTGGCATGACGTCAGGGTGATGGCTTCACCTACTGGATACGCTTTCGTCACGGCAGCCAATGTGTTTCGGCGGCATCAGCGCCGATTTGCGCGGCATCGGGATCTGGTCTCTCTCCAGGACTTCCCCAACGATGAGGGCGGGACGACGGATACCCGCTTGGCGGTGCTCACAGCCATGCAGAGCCTCAGTCTTCGCCAACGCCAAGTGGTTGTCCTGGTGGACCTGCTGGGCTTCACTTCGGAAGAAGCAGGTCGATTGCTCGGCATACGCGATGGCTCCGTAAGAAGCGAGCTCCACAGAGCACGTGCAGTGTTGTCGCGGAGGCTGAAGGACGAAGAGCCATGAGTGAGAATCTCCAGAGGGCGCTGGACGGGTACGAACCGACCCCTTCTGGCCAACTCAGCGAACGGATCGTCCGTCGGGCATTGCTCAGGAAGTGGCGAGCAAGGCTCTCAGTGGCAACGGCGCTCGTTCTGTTGAGTGCGATCACGGCGGTTGGCGTTGCGGTCGCTCTGCCAGGCAGGGGCATCTCAGCCGACGAGATTCGCCGCCTGATCCGGGATGTTGACGTGCGCCTTGATCAGACTGCCCGAACAAGCGACCACTTCGCGGAGGTTGCTTCCGGTCTATGCGAGAGGGCCTCGGATCGAAGTCGAGCTGTCGTGAAGCTGACTGCCCTGATTCCGTCGGTCACACTCCGAAGTCAAGCACGTGAGCTATCCGATCGCCTGCGAAGCGCCGTGCGTGAGTTCCGCCACTCCGTGGCACAATGCGCAGCCGCGGGACAGAGGCTGGACGAGATGAGGTCGCAGGTTCGAGAACTGCAGGACGAGCGACAGCGACTCTTGCGGCTGCTGGATGCCAATGACTCGGGTTGATGGCGCGCGCGACGCCTCGAGAATCCGCGATGGTGACGGTGCCAACCGCTTTCGAGGTGATCTCCGACTGTCCCTGTGGACGGAGGAGAAAGTTCACCATCACCGTAGAGGCATCCGCACCCGACGGGGCCCAGGCTGCGCCACGATCGCCGGATCTCGAGGCGCAGATCCTTCTCCTTGCGGCTAAGGGATTGACGGATCGCGAAATCGCCCGGGAATTGCGCATCGGGTTTGACCGTGTCCGCCGTGAAGTGCGGAAGATCTTGCTGAGGCTGTCCGCCAAGAACAAGACTGAAGCGGTCGCCCGGGCTCTGACGTCCGGCGAGCTCCTGTCTGAAGACGTGTAGCCGCTCAAATGAGCGCTCATCTGAACTAGCAAGAGCCGCGTGTGGTTGCCAACCTCGGCTTGACGACGAGCCGAGGGGGTTTGGCATGGACACCCGAGCATTGAGGCGGCTTGCGATCGCATCTTCGGCATTGCTAGCCACCGCCGTTGGTTACGCGGTCGGAGCGGCCGCGACTCCACGACCAGAGTTCGTGCCAGCGGGACCCGGTGAGGCAACGTACGAGGTATCGAGTGTTCAGGTCGAGTATCCATTCGAACCTCAGGGTGGCGATGCCGGGTCCTCCGAGACCCTTGCTGGCGTGTCCTTCACGATCTCGTGGTCGGCCGGCTATCCGGGGCCGGCCGTGTGTCGCTTCCAGCTGTTCGACGAGAACAGTGAAGAAGTCGGCTCCCAGGACGTAGAGATCGACAGCTTGACCCCGTCCCTCAGCGCGCCCGCCCCCATCGCCATCCCCGTGTCGTCCCCACCGGCCTCGGGTCGTGCGGAATGCTCCGCTGGCGCACCTGGCGTCGGGGTCTACACGCTGTCGGCCGTGGGGAGCCCGACTGAGGTAGATGCGTCAAGCGCGACCATCCTCGTCCGTGCTCAGTGGAGCGAGAAGGGCGATCCGGGCACGAATTCGTGCATCGGGGTAGCAGAGACCACTCAAGGCGAGACGTCGAGCGATCCCTTCACCGTAGACGTGGGGGACGGCGACGTGTTCCCGGTCGAGTTGCCCGTGCCGGCCGGCAGCATCCTCGGCGTGACCTTCAAGTGCATCCCGTTCGGTGAATCTGTGCAGGCTACCCAGGGGGTCGATGCCCGATGATCTTCAGTTCGCAGCTCGGACGCTGGGCGACTGTGGTTGCCGTGTTCGTCGTTGTTGGCGCTTTCGCGGGTGCCAGAGGCCTTCGGCCGGCATTGGCGGCCTGCAGCGATCCGGATCGCTACTGGTATGGCACGAGCGGCAACGACAGCAAGACGGACAACGAGAACAAGAAGGACCATTGGTTCTTCCTCGCCGGAGCCGACTATGGGCGATCTCTGGCCTGCAGTGACCCCGAGATCGTCGGCGACATCGGCAACGACGACATCGGTGGAGGGTCCGGCGACGACTGGCTTGAGGGTGATGCCGGCGCTGACTACATCTACGGCGGCCAGGGCGCCGACTTCATGGACGGCGGCGACGGGACCGATCACATCTACGACCAGGAGGGGCCAGCCACCGGGGCTCCAGCCGATCTCGACACGGCCTACGGTTACGCGAACGACGACACGATCGACGTTCGAGACGGCGACACGTACGACGCCGCCTACGGTGGTGGCGGGACGGATACCTGCATCGTGGATGTCACTGCCGAGGCCTATAACTGCGAACGTTGACAGATTGCGTCGGCGTAGGAAGCGTCGCGGCCCCTTTTCAGGCGTTTGACATAAGGGGCTACGTCTGCTCCACGAGCCGGCCGGCTCGAGGGGCGGGTGAATCATCCACCACCATATGGTCGCGCCCTGACCACTCGGCCGACCGCCCGATGGACCGCCTGGCTGAACACTACGCCCCGCAGACAGTCGGAGCCGAGCGAAGTCCGGGTCCCCTATCCGGCCGCTTGGCGCCTGATTGTCTGAAGGAGCGGCAGGCGGTTCACACATCGTCCAGCCAGGTCCACTCTAGCGCCCACGATTGTCGAACTGACGGAGATCGTGCACACATCGGGTCCTCCGAGGGAAAGCGGGAAGCGAGTGACCGTGGAGGAGCTCGCCCCAGCCCGCGCAGATCCTGGAGGCCTCGCTGGTTGAGACGCCCACCATCCCGAGCGCGCGAACGAGGTCGGCGACCATCGCGGACTTGGCCATCGTCCTCCTCCTTGTTGTGTCGCGACTTCGATCAGGATGGGCGATGGCCTCGTCGTTGCGAGGAGCCCAGCGGGGCAGCTCCACCACTTGCTGAAGACGCTGGCGCCTCCGAGAAGTTCGACGCCCGGCTTCGCCACGAAGCCGACCGCCGAGGAACGAGGGTTTCCGGGATCACCCGCGAGGCGGTCGAGTCCCATCTGGCACTGGACCGCGGCGTCTGATCACTGCAATGGCCGTCGAAGCGGCCGGCCCGCGTTCGAGATCGTCGCATGAGCCGGAGCGGCGCCGTTCGCCTCGTCGTACTGAGGGTCATCGGAGCCGATCTCGTGTACCGTGACGGGTGCCGGGCGTCGCCCGGAATCCGTGAGCGATCGACGGAACCGTTCGTCAGCGGCCGGCCTCGCCCCTCGCCCTCGGATCGGCGGCTTGGAAGGGCGGAGGTGGCCGATGGGAAGCAGGGGCGGGCGTGACGTCGTGCTCGGACCACCAGATCGCGGACGAGGTGCCGCGTCACGCGCGGCGAAGGGGAGGCGATGCTCGGAGCCCGGTTGCGACACCGTGCTCTCGACGTACAACCGCTCGACCACGTGCTTCGTGCACACCCCGCCGGCTCGCCGACATGCGCTGGTGCGGGCCTGAGGCATCCAGTGACCGGCTGCGGGCTGGGCACCGGAAGGCGAGGAGGATGCCGTGCCGGATAGCTTCGGCAAGCGCAAGCGCCGGGACGTGACCGCGAGGAAGGCGGCCGCACGCGAGGAACGACGTGTGGCGCGCGCCGCCCGGCGAAGGGATCGCCAAGCCGGCCTCATCGAAGCGGGCCCGCCCATGGGTCCCGCGGAGCAGAGCGAGTGGCTCGCGCCGATGGATGGGGAGGACCAGGCGGACGTGCGCGATCTGCGAGGATCGTGAGGTCCGCTCGCCCGGAGTGAGCGGGAACCCGGACGCGCCGGGTTCCCGCTCCTCGGGTCTTCGCCCGGTCAGACCGGACGGACGTTCGCCGCCTGGGGGCCCTTCTGCCCCTGCGTGACGTCGTACTCCACCCGCTGGTTCTCCTCGAGGTTGCGGTAGCCCTCGCCGGAGATCGCGCTGAAGTGCACGAACACGTCGGGGCTGCCGTCCTCCGGAGTGATGAAGCCGAAGCCCTTCTCGGCGCTGAACCACTTCACGGTTCCAGTTGCCACGTGCATTCCCTCCTTTCCTTGCCCTCCGGGCCTTTGTTGCCGCCCGTCGGGAGCCGGCCGTGACAGCCGGGTGAGGGAACTGCTCGTAGCGAACCGCGATCGGTGCCCTCGCCAGGAACGGTAGCAGGTCGCGCGGGAGGCGAGCGGGAGGTCGGGTCGCAGCCGCCGGGTCCGAAGGCCGACGCTTGGCGACCGCCCTCGGTCGGCGGCCGATCCTAGTCCTCGCGCCCCTCGCCCACCGAGCTCGTCTCATGCGCCTCGCGGTCGAGCGCCGACTTCACCTCGGGGTAGCTCTCTCCCAAGCAGCAGGGGCACGACGCGTACCAGCGCCGAAACCCCTCGTCGATGACGGGCGCCGCCGTGCCGCTCGATCCCTCCATCTCGTCCCCTTTCGTCGTCGGCTTGTCGAGACCAGCAACCCGCCTTGGTCGCTGCCACGGCCCGCGGTCAGTGCGTGTGGTGCGCGTGGCCCGCGGCCGCCAGCTCCCTCTCGAGATCTCGGGCTTCGTCCGGCGAAAGCCGCGAGAGCAGGGGGAGGTAGGCCTCCTCCTCCTTGCGGAAGTGCAGGCGCACGATGGCCTCGAGCTCGCCCAGGGCGGCTCGCGCGGCGGCTCGTTCGCTCCCCGTGAGCGATCCTCGCGCGATCGTCGCGAGCTGCTCGATCCGCCTGCCGATCTCCTCGTGGTCGATCGACATCGTTCGGGTGCCCCCGCCGGCGGCGCGCAGGAGCCGATCCACCGCAGGGTACAGCGCCTTCTCCTCGGCCTCCGCGTGCGGCAGCAGCACGTTGGTCAGGAACTCGAGCACGTGGTCGAGGCGAGCTCGAAGCGTCTCCTCGTCGAGCCCCTCCGCCTCCTCCGACAGCGTGCGCAGGTGGTCGAGGTGGGGGAGGAGCTGCTGGTGCTCCTCGTGGAGCGATCCGCGAACGTCGGGAGCGCTCTCCGGGGCCGGCCAGGGGCGTCGTTCCACCTCGTGGTCGGCATCGGTCGGGTGGGGGGACACGACGTGCAGCAGGACCAGGCGGCCACCGCGGGCTCGAACGCCCCGTGTGGCGCCTGCGGGGATCACCGCGACGTCGCCGGGCGCGACCGCGCGAGCCTCCCGGCCGACCCACAGGTCACCCGTCCCCTCGAGCACCCCGACCGCCAGGTCCACGCTCGGGGCGTGCAGCGCGATCTCCTGACCCGGCTCGAGCGCAGCCAGCACCACCTTCATGTGAGGGTTCTCGAACAGCACCTTTGGCGTGAAGGGCTCGCCGAACTCAGCGAGGTCCGAGGCCGCTCCGAACACCGTCTCCATCTCGGCTCGCGCCTCCCTTTTTCGTGACGGCGATAGTTTATATCATCTTGTTCGAGTAAACTTGTCGCGTGATGTCCGAAGAACGACGGGACGGGGACCTCGCCCGGAACCGCGCCCTCGCGGCGGCGAGCCGCGTCCGGATCCTCCAGGCGCTGCGCGGGCGGCCGCTGGACGTCCACGAGCTTGCCAGGTTGGTAGATCTGCATGTGAGCACCGTCCGGTTCCACATGCGGGCGCTCGAAGGTGCGGGTCTGGTCGAGCGCAGGGTGGAGCGCGAGGGACGGCCGGGACTTAGAGTCCACGCACGTGGTGTACGAACGGGCTGAGGGTGCTTGAAGTAGAAGACCACCGCTTCATCCTCACCGAGACCGGTAGGACGGACTCGAGAGGAGGAAG
>JAJPHY010000094.1 GCA_021325015.1 Actinomycetota bacterium
CGCGCCCGGGCGACGATCACCTTGTCCTCCTCCGACAGCTCGTCGACGCCGAGGATCGCGATGATGTCCTGGAGATCCTTGTTGCGCTGCAGGATCTCCTGAACCCGACGCGCGACCTGGTAGTGCTCCTCACCGACGTACCGCGGGTCCAGGATCCGGCTCGTGGAGTCGAGCGGGTCGACCGCCGGGTAGATGCCGAGCGCCGCGATCTCCCGTGAGAGCACGGTCCGGGCGTCCAGGTGGGCGAACGCCGCGTGCGGCGCCGGATCGGTGATGTCGTCGGCCGGCACGTAGATCGCCTGGAGGGACGTGATCGAGTGCCCCTTGGTCGAGGTGATCCGCTCCTGCAGCTCCCCCATCTCGTTCGCGAGCGTCGACTGGTAGCCCACGGCCGACGGCATCCGCCCCAGCAGGGCCGAGACCTCGGACCCCGCCTGCGTGAACCGAAAGATGTTGTCGATGAACAGCAGCACGTCCTTGCGCTCGACGTCGCGGAAGTACTCCGCCATCGTGAGGGCGGACAGGGCGACCCTCAGACGCACGCCGGGGGGCTCGTCCATCTGCCCGAACACGAGCACCGTCTTCTCGATCACGCCGGTCTCGGTCATGTCGAGGAACAGGTCGTTGCCCTCGCGGGTGCGCTCGCCCACGCCGGCGAAGACCGAGACGCCGCCGTGCTGCTCCGCCTGGCGGCGGATCATCTCCTGGATGATCACGGTCTTGCCCACCCCGGCCCCGCCGAACATCCCGATCTTCCCGCCCTGGACGTAGGGCTCGAGCAGGTCGATCACCTTGATGCCGGTCTCCAGCATCTGGCTCTTCGGCTCCAGCTCCTGGAACGGCGGCGGGTCCCGGTGGATCGGCCACCAGTCGCTCGGGCGGATCTGGTCGGGCGTGGTGTCGAGCGGCTCGCCGATCACGTTGTAGACGTGTCCGAGCACCCCTTCGCCGACGGGAACCCGGATCGGCGCGCCGGTGTTCTCCACCTCCGCGCCGCGGACGAGCCCGTCGGTCGGTCGCAGTGCGATCGCGCGCACGGTCGAGTCGCCGACGTGTTGCGCGACCTCGCACGTGATCACCGAGGTGTTGCCGTCCAGGGTCACCTTCACCTTGAGCGCGGTGTTGATCTCGGGCAGGGCCTCCGGCGGGAACTCCACGTCCACGACCGGGCCGATCACCCGGACCACGCGTCCGGCGGGGCGTTCGCTCTCAGTCATCCCTCACTCTCCCGATGCCTGGGCGAGGGCCTCGGCCCCGCCCACGATCTCCATGATCTCCGACGTGATCTCGTCCTGACGAGCCCGGTTCGCCTGACGGGTGAGAACCTTGATGAGCTCCTCCGCGTTGTCCGTCGCCGCCTTCATCGCGCGGCGGCGTGCGGCGTTCTCCGACGCCGCCGACTCGAGCAGCGCCGCCCAGACCTTGGTCACGACGTACTGCGGCAACAGCTCGCCGAGGATGACCGCCGGCTGGGGCTCGAACAGGTACTCGGGGTGGGGCTTCCCGAGTTCCCGGCGGACGACCTCGTGCGGCGGGATCGGCAAGAAGCGCTGATGGGTCGCCCGCATCGAGAACGCCGACCGGAAGTGCGTGAAGACCGCGTGCAGCTCGTCGATCCGGGCTTCGGCGAAGTCCCGAATCAGGCGATCCCCGATCTCCTCCGCCGCGGAGTAGGTGGGCACCTCGCTGATCCCCGTCCACGACGCCGCCAGCGGGACCCCGTGGAACCGGAAGTACGACTGACCCTTCTTGCCGACCACGTAGAGGACGGCCTCCAGGCCACGTCCCCGAACCTCCGCGACGACCTCCTCCGCCCGTCGGAGCGCGTTGGCGCTGTACGCTCCGGCGAGCCCGCGGTCGGACGTGACCACGAAGACTCCGACGCGTTCGGGGGCCTCCCGGATCTCGAGCAGCGGGTGCGAGAGCGAGCCAACCTGTCGGGCAACGTCCTCCATCGCCCGGGTGAGCAGCTCGGCGTAGGGGCGTGCGGCCTCGACCCGCTGCTGCGCCCTCACGATGCGGGAGGCGGCGATCAGCTCCATCGCGCGTGTGATCTTCATGGTCGACTGGACCGACCGGATCCGGCGACGGATGACGCGGAGCTTGGCGCCCATGCGCTATCCGGGGAACGGGGCGCCCGACTCGCCGATCGGACCTGCCTTGCGGGCGAAGTCCGCGCGGAGCTCCTCCGGCGAGGGCTCGGGCGGCGGCTCCTCGCCCTCCTTCGAGAGCCGCTCCCAGCCGATCTCCCTCGCCGGCGGCTCGCCGGGTTCGACGCCGCTCGCCGTCGGTGCGAACCCCCGCTTGAACGCATCGACCGCCTCGCGCAGAGCCGACTCGGCCTCGTCGGAGAGGTCGCCGGTGGTTCGGATCCCCTCCAGGATCTCGGGGTTGCGGGTCTCCAGGTAGTCCGAGAACTCCTCGACGAATCGGCGGGCGTCCTCGACGGGGTACTCGTCCAGGTGGCCCCCGGTCGCCACCCAGATGTAGACGACCTGCCGCTCGACCGGGACCGGCCGGTACTGTGGTTGCTTGAGCACCTCGACGACTCGCGCCCCTCGCGCGAGCTGTTGCTGGGAGGCCTTGTCCAGCTCCGAGCCGAACTGCGCGAAGGCCTCGAGCGCGCGGTACTGCGCGAGGTCGAGCCGGAGGCGTCCCGCGACCTTCTTCATGGCCTTGATCTGGGCGTTCCCGCCGACTCGCGAGACGGAGATCCCGACGTTGATCGCCGGACGCACGCCGGCGAAGAACAGGTCGGGCTCCAGGTAGATCTGCCCGTCGGTGATCGAGATCACGTTGGTGGGGATGTACGCGGAGATGTCGTTCCCCTTGGTCTCGATGATCGGCAGCGCGGTGAGCGAGCCACCCCCGAGAGCGTCCGAGAGCTTGGCGGCGCGCTCCAGCAGGCGCGAGTGCAGGTAGAAGACGTCGCCCGGATAGGCCTCGCGCCCCGGCGGGCGTCGGAGCAGCAGCGAGAGCGTCCGGTACGCCGTCGCCTGCTTGGAGAGGTCGTCGTAGATGACCAGCGCGTGCTCGCCCTTGTACATCCAGTAGGCGCCGAGGGCGGCGCCCGCGTAGGGAGCGATGTACTGGAAGGGGGCGGGGTCCGCCGCCGTGGCGTTCACGATCACCGTGTAGTCCATGGCACCGTGCTCCCGAAGCGTCTCCTCCACCTCGCGGACGGTGGAGCCCTTCTGGCCGACCGCCACGTAGATGCACTTGACCTGGCGGTCCGTACCCCAGAGCTCGCGCTGGGCGATGATCGTGTCGACCGCGATCGCGGTCTTGCCCGTCTGCCGGTCGCCGATGATCAGCTCGCGCTGTCCTCGTCCGATCGGCGTCATCGCGTCGATGGCCGTGATGCCGGTCTGCAACGGCTCCTTGACCGGCTGTCGGGCGACGACGGACGGCGCCTGGATCTCGAGCGCCCGCGTCTCGGTCGCGTTGATGGGACCCTTGCCGTCGATCGGCCGACCGAGCGCGTCGACCACCCTGCCGAGGAACGCATCCCCAACCGGCACCGAGAGGATTCGTCCGGTCTGCTTGACCAGGTCACCTTCCTCGATGTGGGAGGCGTCGCCCAGGATCACGCAGCCGATCTCGTCGAGGTCGAGGTTGAACGCGAGACCCAGCACCCCACCCGGGAACTCGAGCAGCTCGTTCGCCATCGCCCGGGGCAGACCCTTCACGCGGGCGATGCCGTCGCCCGCTTCGACCACCCGGCCGACTTCCTCGCGCTCGACCGACGGCTTCCAGCTCTCGACGTTCCTGCGGAGCGCCTCCGCGATGCTCTCGGGATCGATTGTCAACGCCATCCGCCCATGTGCTCCTCGTCGCTCACGCGCCGGCCAGGCGCTCTCGAACGTCCATCAGGCGTCCGCGGATGGACCCGTCGAACACCTCGTCGCCGACCCTGGCGACGATCCCGCCGATGATGCTCGGGTCGACGACGACCTTCACCTCCACGGTCCGGCCGGTCGCCCTCGAAAGGGCAGCCGCCAGCCGCTTGCGGTGCTCCTGGTCCAGCGGGACCGCCGAGCGAACCTCCGCCAGCACGTGCTGCTGGTGCTCGGCCGCGATCCGAGCCAGCGCCTCGACGATCCGCGTCAGCTGGCGCGCGCGGCCCTGATCGATCAGGAACCCCAGGATGTTCACCGTCTGCGGGTTCGCGCGCTCCCCGAGCAGGTCGCGGACCAGGCCCTTCTTGTTCTCCGCCGGGAGCGACGGATCCGTGAGCGCCTCGCGGAGCTCCGTTCGGGTCTCGAGAGCCTTTGCGAACGCGTACAGCTCGTCCTCCACGGCGAACAGCTCGCCCTCGGCCTGAACCACCTCGAACAGCGCCCGGGCGTATCCCTCGACCAGCGCGTCCTGCTCAGCCGGCACTCCGACCCTTCCCGTTGCCCGAGCCGGCGACCTGCTCGATGTACTCCTCGATCAGACGCCGGTGCGCGGCATCGTCGAGCTCCTTCTCCACCACCCGGCTCGCCAGATCGACCGCGAGCTGCCCGACCTGCGAACGCAGCTCGTCGAAGACCCGGTCGCGCTCGGCCCGGATCTCCTCCTGGGCGCGGGCGATCGTCGCCTGCGTCTCCTGCTCCGCCCGGGCCTGCAGGTCCCGGCGGAGCTGCTCCGCCGTGCGCCGGGCCTCCTCGATGATTCGGTTGGCCTCCGCCCGCGCCCCCGCAAGCTGCGCGCGGTAGTCGGCCAGCTCGCTCTCGGCCTCCGATCTGGCCCGCTCCGCCCGCTCGAGGTCGCCCTGGATCTTGGCCGTCCGCTCCTGCAGCATGCGGTTGATCACGGGAAACGCGAACCTCGCGAGGACCACGAACACCAGCAGGAACGCGAGCGAACCGTAGATCAGCTCCGCGGGGTCGGGCAGGATCGGGTTCGGCGCCTCTTCGGCAGCGAGCACCAGCGCGTGCAGCATGCCGTCCTCCTACTTGACAATGAAGGAGAGCACGAACCCGAACAGGGCGAGCGCCTCGACGAACGCGATACCAAGGAACATCGTGGTCCGGACCATGCCGGCCGCCTCGGGCTGTCGAGCCATCGCCTCGACCGACTTGCCCACGAGGAAGCCGATACCGATGCCGGGACCGATGGCGCCCAGGCCGTACACGAGGCCCTTGCCGATGGGCGTGCCGATGTTCGTCGCCGCCTGGGCGAGCAGACCGAACAGGTGCGTCATGTGGTTCCTCCTCCTAGTGCTCGGGGTGGATGGCCCCGGCGAGGTACACGGCGGTCAGGATGGTGAAGATGTACGCCTGCAGCACCGCGACCAGGATCTCGAACGCGGTGATGAACGTGCCGAGCGCGAACGACGCGACGGCGAAGGGGATCGTCGCGAGCTTCCACTGCAGGTACCAGGTGCCCAGGAAGAAGATCGCTAGGATCAGGTGGCCGGCGATCATGTTGGCCGCGAGTCGGACGGACAGCGTGAGCGGTCTGACCAGGAACGTCGAGACGAACTCGATCGGGGTCACCAGGACGTAGAGCGCCGGCGGCACGCCGGCCGGGAACAGATTGTTCTTCAGGTACCGCCACCCGCCCTGCTTGACGATGCCCACGATGTTGAACAGGAACCAGACGAGCACCGCGAGGAACAGCGGGATGGCCATCCGCGAGGTCGTCGGGAACTGGATGCCCGGGATCACCTCGAAGGTGTTGTTCACCCAGATGAAGACGAACATCGAGGTCAGGAACGGGACGAACGGCAGCCCCTCCGGTCCGATGACCTCCATGACGATGCCGTTTCTGATGAAGTCGACGAGAGCCTCGACCGCGTTCTGAAGGCCGCGCGGGACGAGACCCGGCCTCCGGAAGGCGAGCAAGAAGACCGCGAGGATGAGTACGACGGACGCCAGCATCCAGAACGAGACGCGCGTCACGCAGTAGGAGCCGCTGCCGAACAGGCAGTTCTTCGTGTAGTCGAAGATCTCGGTCCCCGGCGGCTGAAACGGCTCGGGCGGCCTCGACATCGCAGCGACCACGGCTCCGAGCACCCGACTCAGCCCTCCCGCACCGCCAGGGCCCCCGCGGCCCGTTCCGCGACCGGGTCGGGCGGAATCTGGAGGGCGCCGCCCAGCCCGCGAAGGACGAGCCGCGTCTCGAAGGCGAGCAGCAGCAGCGTGGCCGGCACGACCGCGAGCCCGAAGGCGAGCGGCGAGAACCACGGTACGGCGTTCAGGGCGAACATCACGCCCAGCAGGACGCCGAGGCGAACGACGAACCCGCCGAGGGCGACCGCCTGCACCACGGCGATCGAGACCCGCGACGCCCAGGACAGCGAGAGGCCGTGCGCGGCGAAGTTCGCGATCACCAGCGCGACCCCGATCGCCGCCGAGGCCCCTCCGCCGGGTCCGCCGATCACCCAGCCGGCACCGGCCGCCACGAGGAAGGCAGGGATCGAGGGCCCGAGGGCCCTCAGCACCAGCTCCCGTTCGGGTCGGTCAGCGCTGTCTGCCATACCTCACGTACACCACGTAGATGGAGGTCGAGGCGCCGACCACCATCCCGATCGGCAGGAACAGCCACTCGAACCCGAGCCACCGATCCA
>JAJPHY010000032.1 GCA_021325015.1 Actinomycetota bacterium
ATCTCGTCGATCTCGGCAACGTGCTGGTCGGTCAGCTTCTGGAGCTCCTTCTCCGACCTCATGAGGTCATCTTCTGAGATGGCGCGGTCGCGCTCAAGCCTTTCGAGGCCTTCCTTGGAGTGCCGGCGGATGTTTCGAACGGCAACTCGCGCCTCCTCTCCGCGCTGGTGCACGAGCCGGACGAGCTCCTTGCGGCGCTCCTCGGTGAGCGGCGGAAAGGACAACCGGATCACGTGGCCATCGTTCGACGGCGTGATTCCGAGGTCGCTCGCCATGATCGCCTTCTCCATAGCGGCCACGGCGTTCTTGTCGTATGGCTGGATGAGCAGGGTCCGCGGCTCGGGGACCGAGAACGAGGCGAGCTGCTGGAACGGCACCTGGCTTCCGTAGTAGTCGACGACGATCCGCGAGAGCAGCGCCGGCGTGGCGCGGCCGGTCCGAATGGCGGCGAGCTCGTCCTTCAGGACCGCGACGGCCTTGGCCATCTTGTCGCGGGCCTCGGCGAGCGCGGCCTCGACCGTCACGACGCTCCCCCGTGGACGAGCGTCCCGATCGGCTCCCCCGACAGCGCCCGACGGATGTTGCCCTCTCGACCCAGGTCGAACACGATGATCGGCAGGTTGTTCTCCATGCACAGGGAGATGGCGGTCGCATCCATCACCTGGTAGCCCTCGCGCAGGACGTCGAGGTACTGGATCTCCTCGAACCGCCGGGCATCGGGTCGCATGTGCGGGTCGGCGTCGTACACGCCGTCGACCTTGGTCCCCTTCAGGATGGCCTCCGCCTTGATCTCCAGCGCACGCTGGGCGGCGGTGGTGTCGGTCGAGAAGTAGGGGGCGCCGATGCCGGCCGCGAAGATCACGACCCGCCCTTTCTCGAGGTGTCGGATCGCCCGCAGCGGCAGGTAGGGCTCCGCGATCTGCGCCATCTGGATCGCGGTCTGCACGCGCGTCGTCACGTGGATCTTCTCCAGAGCGTCTTGCAGCGCAAGCGCGTTCATCACCGTCGCGAGCATGCCCATGTAGTCGGCCCGGGCTCGGTCGATCCCCGGCGCCTGGCGTCCGCGGAAGATGTTGCCCCCGCCCACCACGACGGCCGTCTCGACGCCGAGGTCGACGACCTCGGCGAGCTGGCGGGCGAGGAGCGCGGCCTGGTCCGTCGAGATGCCGTACCCGGTCTCGGCCGGCGCGAACGCGTCGCCGGAGAGCTTCAGCAGCACCCGGTGGTAGAGGGGCCGCGAGCGCTCCTGCGATCGATCGGCCTCACCCATCCGCTCGCTCCCCCTCAGTCGGCGTCCTCCCCGAGCTTGTACCGGACGAAGCGGCGCACGGCAACCTTCTCGCCGACCTTGGCGCCCACCTCGTCCAGCAGCTCCTGGACGGTCTTCGAGTCGTCCTTGACGAACTTCTGCTCGAGCAGGACGTGTTCCTGGTAGAAGGCCTCGAGCTTGCCCTTCACGATGTTGGGCACGATGTGATCGGGTTTGCCCATCTCGCGGGCCTGAGCCTCGTAGACGCGCCGCTCGGCCTCGACCACCTCGGCCGGCACGTCCTCGCGGGCGAGCCAGCGCGGGGCGGCCGGGCTCGCGACGTGGAGCGCGACGTCCTTGGCGAGGCGGCGGAACTCGTCGGTGTTCGCGACGAAGTCCGTCTCGCAGTTCACCTCCACGAGCGAGCCCACCGTGTTGTTGAAGTGGATGTAGCTCTCGATGAGACCCTGGTTGGCAGCGCGGCCGGCGCGCTTGGCCACCGACGCGAGCCCCTTCTCGCGAAGGATCGTCGTCGCGCGATCGAGGTCGCCGCCCGCCTCCTCGAGCGCGCGCTTGCAGTCCATCATGCCCGCACCGGTGGCATCCCGGAGCCGCTTGACCAGCTCGGCGGAGATCTCGGTCACTTGGCCCCGCCCTGCGGCTCCACGGCCTGCGGCTCCACGGCCTGCGGCTCCACGGCCTGCGGCTCCACGACGGCCTGCGGCTCCACGGCGGGGCTCGGGGCGGCCGCGGGCTCCGGCTCGGGCTCGATCTCGGGACCGGTCGCCTTCGTGACGAGCGCCGCCCGCCCCTCGCGCCGGCCCTCAGCCAGCGCGTCGGCGATGATCCGCGTGACGAGCGACACCGATCGGATCGCGTCGTCGTTGCCCGGGATGACGAAGTCGACCTCGTCGGGATCGCAGTTGGTGTCGACGATCGCGATCACCGGCAGGCCGAGCTTGCGGGCCTCCCCGACGGCGATGTGCTCCTTCTTGGTGTCGATCACGAAGACGGCGTCCGGCAGACGCTCGAGGTTCTGCATGCCGCCGAGGTTTCGCTCGAGCTTCTCCTTCTCGTGACGGAGCTTCAGCACCTCCTTCTTGGGAAGGAACTCAAAGGCCCCGCTCCGCTCCATCTCGCGAAGCTCGCGCATGCGGATCAGCCGACGAGAGACCGTCTGGAAGTTCGTCAGCATGCCGCCCAGCCATCGGGTGGTGACGTAGGGCATGCCGACGCGTTCGGCCTGCTCTCTCACGACCTCCTGGGCCTGCTTCTTCGTCCCGACGAACAGCACGATCCCGCCGCGGCGGCCCAGGTCGCGGACGTATCGGTACGCCTCCTCGAGCCCGACCAGCGTCTTCTCGAGGTCGATGATGTAGATGCCCGAGCGCTCCCCGTACAGGTACCGCCCCATCTTCGGGTTCCAGCGCCTGGTCTGGTGCCCGAAGTGGATACCCGCCTCGAGGAGCTCCCGCCTGGTCACGACGGGCACGCGCCTCCTCCTTTCGGTTATGCCTCCGCCCGGCTCCTCCCACGCCGGCCCGGCCTCCGCCGGGACCTCGGACGCGGTCCCCGAACGTGCGTGCTCGGCGCCCTCGCGCCGGCGAGGTGGCAGTCTAGCAGCGGCTTCACGCCGCGCCCCCGCCGCTACCGGCGGCGGCGGAGCGGCTCGTCGGGAACCTCGTCCTCGATGGCCATCCACCGGTACGTGAAGGCGGCGAGGAAGCCGGTGTGCAGGAAGGTCGCGAGGAGCGCGTACAGCCACGTCGCGAACCCCGGGTTGACGGTCAGTCGGTTCGCATCGGGTGCGAACGCCACCAGGATGGGAAGCGTGAGGAAGATGTAGAGCATCGACATGATCACGTGGCGGCTGCCCGGAAGCAGCGCGGCCCGGGCGGCGCGCCGGAGGGTGTCCTGGAGGCCGCGTCCCTCCCGGACGGCCGCCGCGGGGGCGAACACGAACAGGAACAGGGCCGCGACGAGGATCAGGATCGAACCGAGGAACCCCAGGCCGGCGCCGAGGAACGGCAGCACGATCGTCCCCGCCACCATCATGCTCATCGAGAGCACGTTCACCGCCACGACGACCGGGTAGGCACGGAGCCCGCGCAGAACCCCCAGCATCGGGGAACCGCCGCCCTCGAGCGCCTGGACGATCAGCCCGGTGATCACCGCGATGTAGATCGAGCGAACGACCAGGAAGCCGCCGGCCGCCGCCAGACCGGACGGGCCGTACCCGAAGATCGTGACCCCGTTCAGCGCGTCGAAGTAGGTGCTGACCGGCGGGAGCGCCGCCAGGTTGACGAGTCGCCCCGGGGGCCCCTCCAGGCCGAGGGCCACCAGCCCGATCCAGGCCCCGAACACGAACAGGAACGAGATCGCGAGCAGCGCCGGCGAGGATCCCGAGACGACCAAGCCGCGGCCGATCGACCGCGGGATCGACGGCCAGCCCGAGTCTCCAGCACCGCGTGAGAGCCACCCGAGCACGCGGGGCGGCTCCGGCGCCGGCCGCCCCGGGGCGCGCCGCTCGGGCGCGCGAACGGCCGCCTCCTGCGGTGCGCGGTACCCGCTCGCGCGCGGCTTCGTCTTGCGGCGCTTCTTCGTCATCCGGGCTCGCTCCGGTTCGGGTCCCGGTCCGAGCGGGAAGCGTCCTCGCGCCCGACCTCGTCGCCCTCCATCTCGTTCTCGTCCGAGTCCTCCCACTCACCACCCTCCTCGAGCGAGCCGCTCGAGGGGAACGGTGCGGGCCCGAGCCGGCGCGACAGGAGCCGGGACGGGACCAGGACCAGCACGAACGCAACCACGAGCGCAAGCGCGTAGTTGCCGACCAGACGCCCGGGGTTCGGCACGGTCGGGGAGGGTTCGCCTACCAGCGTCCCGCTTGGGTCGTGCTCGTACGCAACGAGACCCGGATACCTCCCGCCCTTGACCGCGATCACGAGGTCGGGCGAGAGGGCGATCGCCCCGATGAGCCCCTGGCGGGGCGCGCTCTGCCAGACGAGGTCACCCGTGGACGCATCGATCGCGACGAGCCGCCCGTCGTTCAGGCCCAGCAGGACGGTGCTGCCCGACACGACGGGCGAGCTGCGGACCACCACGTCGTTCAGCTGGTAGTCCCACGCCCGTTCGCCCGTGCCGGCGTCGAAGGCGTAGAGGCCTCCCGCCACGTCCGCGACGTACACGCGGTCCGACGTGAACGCGGGCAGGTTGGCCGGGGAGAAGAGCGACAGTCCGAGGGCGCTCCACCTCTCCGTGCCGTCGCGAGCCGAGAGCTCGCGCACCACCCGGTCGGCGAAGCCCGCCACCACCGCGCCGTCTCGGGCGGCGGCGCCCGAGCCCGTCGAGCCCGACACCGGAGCGCGGAACGCCGGCCATGCGGGCTTGCCGTTCGCCTGGTCGAGGGCCACGAGCTGCGACCGCTGCTCGTTCTCGTCGCGCGCGACGACGTACACGTGACCGTCGGAGACCGCCGGGGGGGTGAGGACCTCACCGTTTGCTGCGGCCGTCCACAGGAGCGTGCCGGTGGCCAGATCGACCGCGTAGACGTTCCCGTCGTCGTCGGCGACGAAGACCTGCGAGCCGTCGATCGTCACGCCACTCCTGCTGGTCGTCTTGAGCGGCGTGCGCCAGAGCTCGCGCAGACTGCCGAGGTCGACGCCCACCAGGCTCGGACCGCCACCGGTCGACTCGTCCACGAACGCGAGCACCCGTCGTCCCCCGACCGTACCGACCGCGGGCATCGACAGCGGACCGCCGTTGCGAACGAGCTTCCAGATCTGCTCGCCGCTCGTAAGGCCGATCCCGTACACGGCGTGATGCCCGACCGTGATGACCACGCGCCCCGCGACGACCGCGCCGGAGACGGTCCCGTCAGTCGCGCGGAAGGTCCACGCCAGGCGGTACGGGGGCGCGGGACCGTCGCTCAGCGCTCCCGGATGCCCGGGCCCCCCCTGGGCCTGGGACCACGGCTCGACGGTCGAGCCCTGGGCGAGCGCGGGTGGGGCCCCGAGGCACAGGAGAACGAGCGCGGTGCACGCGGCGCGGCAGAGGCCGTAGGTCGGGTTGCGAGACAGGCGGGCCACCCTCCGGTCGAGCGGTCGGCCCATTCTAGGCGCGGCCGATGGCCGCCGACCCGCCGAGGGCTCGCCGCACCCGATCGGACGCTCACGGCACCGGGACCAGGCGGACGATGCCCACCACGCTCGGCGCCGACAGCAGCTCGAGCGGGTCGACGTACTCACCGTCCCGCCGCACGCCGAAGTGCAGGTGGGGGGGCGACACCCCCGGGTGACCCTGGCCCGAGAGCGCGAGCGGGGCTCCCTCTCCCACCACGTCGCCCTTGCGCACCAGGAGCGAGGAGACCCACGAGTACGAGGAGACGAGCCCTCCGCCGTGGTCCACGCTCACGAACAGGGAGCCTCCGACCGGTCCGGCGAACGAGACGACGCCGGGGGCCGGAGCCACCACCTCCGACCCGATCGCGGTCGCGATGTCGATCCCTCGATGCCCCGACCCGTAGGGGGAGGTGGGCGGGTCGAACCCGCGGATGATCGGGCCCACGACCGGCCATCGCCACACGCCCGCGGCCAGGGCCGTCGGGGCGAGGAGGAGCAAGGTCGCGAACGCGAGCGGCAGGGCGAGCCATCGGCGTGCCGACATCGGGCCTCCTCCATGGTCGAAGGGCCGGAGGCTATCCGGGGCTCCTCCCCCGCGCAGTGACCCGCCTCACACCGGTCGACTACTCGGCCTCGACGAGCTGCAGACGCAGCTGGTTGACCGCCTTGGTGTGGATCTCGCACACCCGGGACTCGGTCACGCCGAGGATCTCACCGATCTCGGCGAGGGTGAGGCCCTCGAAGTAGTACAGGGTCACGACGATCTTCTCGCGCTCGGAGAGCGAGTTGATCGCGGCCGCGAGCAACCCACGCGTCTCCTGACCCTCGAGCCCGGTCGTGGGATCGGTGCCGCGGTCGGCCAGCGTGTCGAGCAGCGAGACCTGCTCGCCACGGTCGCTGCCCACCGCGAGCAGCTCGTCGAGGGCGAGCACCGAGACGAACGAGATCTGGGTGATCACGTCGTGAAGCTCGCGGACGGAAACGCCGAGACGGGCGGAGACCTCCTGTTCGGTCGGGGCCCGCTTGAGGATCGACTCGAGGTCCGCGTAGGCCTTCTCGATCTCGCGCGCCTTGAACCGGACCGAGCGGGGAACCCAGTCCATCGCCCGCAGCTCGTCGATGATCGCGCCCTTGATCCGCGGGATCGCATACGTCTCGAACTTGTTGCCCCGGGCCGGCTCGAACTTCTCCAGCGCGTCGATCAGACCGAACATGCCGTAGGAGACGAGGTCGGCCTGCTCCACGCTCGCCGGCAAGCCGGTCGCCACCCGGCTGGCCACGTACTTCACGAGCGGCGCGTAGTGCAGGATCAGCCGCTCGCGCGCGTCGGCCGCGCCGCTCCGTTTGAACTCCCGCCAGAGCTCGGCCAGCTCGT
The DNA here is from genome assembly GCA_021325015.1 of Actinomycetota bacterium. Lineage (GTDB taxonomy): Bacteria > Actinomycetota > UBA4738 > UBA4738 > HRBIN12 > JAJPHY01. The sequence goes on from JAJPHY010000032.1 coordinate 6,740, forward strand.
CGCCCGGGCCCCTCGGGGCGACGTCGGCGACCGCGACGGCCGCGGGCGCAGCACGCGCCCGCCTGCGGCCCTCGGCGGGCGGCTTGGCGCCCTTGGCGGCCTTCGGCTTAGGTGCCCTGGTGGCCCCGGCCATCACGCCCTCGGGTGAGCCCGGCGGTAGGCCTCGAACAGCCGGGCCCGGGAGACGTGCGTGTACCGCTGCGTCGTGGCGACGCTCGCATGCCCGAGCAACTCCTGCACGGTTCGGATGTCCGCCCCTCCCTCCACCAGGTGCGTCGCGAAGGAGTGCCTGAGCGTGTGCGGAGTGACGTGACGCCCCGGCAGAGTCCTCCGCCCGTATTGTTCCACCATCGCCCGGATGTCGCGCGGGGACATCGGCTTGCTTCTGCGGTTGAAGAAGACCTGGCTCGCCCCCGGCGGGGCGAGCACGGCGCGGCCCAGACGCAGGTAGCGTTCCAAGGCGTCGCTCGAGGGCTCGGACAGGGGTACCTCCCGCTCCTTCGACCCCTTGCCGGAGACGAGCACCCGGCCTCGGTCGAGGTCCAGCCGGTCGAGCGTCAGGCCCGAGACCTCGCCCACCCGGATCCCCGACCCGTACATCAGCTCCAGCACCGCTCGGTCGCGGAGCGCGATCGCCCGCTCGACCGAATCCCCAGCGACCCGCGAGCCCTCCCCGGATCCCGCCACGGGTGCCTCCACGAGGCGCGCGGCGTCGGCGGGCCGGAGCACCGACGGGAGTCGTGAGACCACCTTCGGCCGGCCGAGCAGCTCCGCGGGATCGGCCGCCACGATCCCCCTGGCCGCGGCCCAGCGATAGAAGGTCCGCACGGCGGCCACGCGCCGCGCGACCGAGGCCCGGGCGTAGCCGAGCGTCGCCTGGTGGGCCAGGAAGCGTCGCAGGACGGGATAGGTGGCCGTCCGGAGCCCGCGACGCTGGCGGCCGAGGAACCCGGCGAGCTGGGCAAGATCGCGACGGTAGGCCGAGACGGTGTGCTCGGACAGGTGTCGCTCGAGCGCAAGGTGATCGACGAACGCGTCGATCAGCTCGGCATCGGGGCGGGGAAGGTCTTCCCGTGCCATGTACCGTCCTCGTGTCGTCCCTGCCTGATCCTCCTGGCCCTTGTACCAGCGGGGCGGGGACGGTTCAAGCTTGGCACGCCCGGGACCTTCGATCCGTCCCCCGATCGGCCGTAGGATGCCGGGGTCGTGGGGGATGGTCTGGCGCTCGAGACGCTGGTCACGCCGGGGCTCGGCGACAGCTCCCACGTGGTCGTCTCCGGAAGCGAGGCGCTGGTCGTCGACCCGCAACGCGACGTCGCCAGGCTGCTCTCGGTCGCGGAGCGCCTGGGCGCCGAGATCCGGGCCGTGCTGGAGACCCACGTGCACAACGACTACGTGTCGGGGGCCGCCGAGCTCCGGGCGGTGACGAGGGCGGAGATCGCGGGGCCGGCGGACGCCGGCTACCGGTTCCCGTTCACGCGCCTGGAGGAGGGCTCCGAGGTCCGGATCGGCGAGCACCGGCTGATCGCGATGCGCACCCCGGGGCACACGCCCGAGCACCTCTCCTACCTGCTGGTCGGCCCGGGGTCCGACCGCCCGACGGCGGTGTTCACCGGCGGCTCGCTGATCGTGGGGAGCGCCGGCCGGACCGACCTGCTCGGACCCGAACAGACCGACCGCCTCACGCGGGCGCAGTACCGGTCGCTCCGGCGGCTGCTCGAGCTCCCGGATGCGACGCTGGTGCTCCCGACCCACGGGGCGGGGAGCTTCTGCGCGAGCACGGAGCCGCTGGAGGAGCGATCCTCGACGATCGGCCGCGAGCGAGCGACGAACCCGGCCCTCGCCCCCATCGACGAGGACGCGTTCGTCCGCGAGCAGCTCTCCGGGCTCTCGGCGTATCCGAGCTACTACGCCCACATGGCGCCGATCAACCGGGCCGGCCCGCGCGTGTTCGGCCGCGTCCCGCTCCCCCGCCCGCTCGGACCGGAGGGCGCGGCGGACCGCCTCGCGGCCGGCGCCCGTCTGGTCGACGCGCGGCCGGGCACCCGGTTCGCCGAGCGGCACGTCCCGGGATCCCTGAACGTTCCCCTGGACGAGTCGTTCGCGAGCTACGTGGGCTGGCTCGTCCCGCTCCCCACGCCGATCGTGCTGGTGCTCCCCGACTCGGCGGGCGCGTTGGAGGACGCGGCGACCCAGCTGTTCCGGATCGGCTACGAGCGTCTCGAGGGCTTCCTCGACGGCGGGATCGACGCCTGGCGCGCGGCCGGGCTCCGCACCGGCTCGTATCCGGTCGCGAGCCTGGACGAGGCCGTCGCGCTCGCCCGCTCGGAGCCCGCCCGACTCCTCGACGTTCGGCAACGCGCGGAGTGGGACGCCGGTCACGTCCAGGGGAGCCGGCACGCCTTCGTGGCCGACCTACCCGAGCGCCTGGCCGAGCTTCCCGCCGACCGCGAGCTCGTCGTCGCGTGCGCGACGGGGTTCCGCGCTTCGATCGCCGCCAGCCTGCTCGGGGCCGCGGGCCTCGGCGTCCGGGTGCTCGCCCGGGGAGGCGTCCCGTCCGTGCTTCGTCGCCTCGGCTGACTCCCCTCAGGTGGGAAGGCGACGCTCCACGCGTCCACCCGCCGACCGAACGAGCCCCTTCATCTCGAGGACCATCAGCGTCGGGACCACCTCGCGCAGGGTGAGCCCGAGCTCGCGGGCGAGGGTCTCGGGCAGGACGGGCCCGGTCACCCGCTCGAAGACTGCGCGCTCGCCCTCGGACAGCTCGACCTCTGGGACGGGACGCGACCGATCCCCGCTTCGACCCGGAAGCCCGAGGCGATCGAGCCCGAGGTCGTCCAGAAGGTCCTCGCCTCCGCGGACCAGCGTCGCGCCCTCGCGGATCAACGCGTTCGGGACGTGGGCGAGAGGGTTCGTGACCGCCCCGGGGACGGCGAAGACCTCACGTCCCAGGTCCAGGGCGTGATCGGCCGAGATCATCGACCCGCTGCCCTCGGCGCCCTCGACCACGACCAGGGCTCGGGACAGGCCCGCGATGATCCGGTTTCGGGCCGGGAACCTGAACGGCTTCGGGGGGACGCCCGGCGGGTACTCGCTCACCGCGGTTCCGCCGGAGGCGATCCGCCCGAGCAGCGACCGCGCGCTCGACGGCCGCGCCCGGTCGATGCCGCATCCGAGCACGGCGAGCGTGTGCCCTCCCACCTCGAGCGCTCCCTCGTGGGCGGCCGCATCGATGCCCCTGGCGGCGCCGCTCACGACGCAGGCGCCCGCCCGTCCGAGGTGCCGGCCGATCGACGCCGCCAGCTCCCTTCCGGCCTGGCTGCACTGCCTGGCGCCGACCACCGCCACGGCCTCGGCGAGCGAGGGAGCCGGACGGCCGACCACGAACAGGCCCGCGGGTGGGTCGCTCAGATGCTCGAGCTGCGGAGGGTAGCCGGCGCACCCCACCGGCACGAACTCCGCGCCGGCGGCGGACACCTCGGCCTCGATCACCTCCGATCGCAGCGACCGGGCGAGCTCCCGGTCCGCGTCGCTCCCGGCCCGCCCGCGCCGCACGGCGGCGAGACAGGAGGCGGCGTCTCCCTCCCTCCGCGCGAGCGCGAGCAGCACCCTCGGCGACAGTCCGGGCAGCGACATGAGCACCAGGAGCGCCGCTCGGTTGGCCTGCCCGTCGGCGAACCCCGGGGGCCAGCGATTGGGTTCGCGGCCGACCCGACGAGCCGGACGGTCAGCCCGCGCGAACAAGGCTCTCCTCGGAGAGATCCATGCGGTACGACAGCGCCTCGGCCACGTGCTCGGAGGACACCTCGTGGGCGCCGTCGAGGTCCGCGATGGTACGCGCCACCTTGATCGCCCGGTCGAACCCGCGCCCCGTGAGCGCGAGGGTGTCGACCGCCCGGGCCAGCACGTCCTGGCCCCCCGCCGAGATCCCTGCCTCGCGCCTGGCGAGCGGGCCAGGGAGCTGAGCGTTGCAGGAGAAGCCCGTGTGGCCGTAGCGCCGGCGCTGCCGCTCGCGGGCCTGGTCGACGCGCTCCCGGATGCTGGCCGACGGCTCCCCGGCCGCCTCGCCCAGCAGCTCCGCCTTCGACAGTCGCGGCACGAAGAGGCGGATGTCGATGCGGTCGAGCAGCGGTCCCGAGAGCTTCTGTCGATAGGCCTGCACGCGGTGGGGGAGGCACCGGCACTGACGCCGCGGATCCCCTTCGTACCCGCACGGACAGGGATTGGCCGCCGCGACGAGCGTGAATCGCGCGGGGAACTCGACGGAGCCGGCGGCCCGCGTGATCACCACCCGACCGTCCTCGAGGGGTTGTCGCAGACCCTCGATCGCGTCGCGGTGGAACTCGGTGAGCTCGTCGAGGAACAGCACGCCGTGGTGGGCGAGCGAGACCTCTCCCGGCCGCAAGTAGGAACCTCCCCCGCCGAGGAGACCGGCAAGCGAGATCGAGTGGTGCGGAGCGCGGAACGGACGCGCGGAGCGGAGCCCGGAGCTCCCGAGCAAGCCGGCGATCGAGTGCAGCTGGGTGACCTCCAGCGCCTCCTCGCGCGAGAGCGCCGGGAGGATCGTGGCCAGTCGTCGGGCGAGCATGGTCTTGCCCGCCCCCGGCGAGCCGACCATCAGGACGTTGTGCCCGCCGGCGGCGGCCACCTCGAGCGCCCGGCGTGCGTGCGCCTGGCCGCGGACCTCAGCGAAGTCCACGCCGGGGTCCTCTCGTGGAGGTGGGGGCGGGGAGGCGGGGAGACGAGCCGTCGACGAGCCGCGCAGGTAGGCGACCGCTTCGGCGAGCGTGCGGACCCCGATCACCTCCAGCCCCTCCACGAGCGCGGCCTCGGCGGCGTTTGCCTCCGGAACGACGACGCCCCTCAGTCCGGACCGGCTCGCTGCGATGGCCGCCGACAGCACCCCGGGGGTGGGGACGAGGGCCCCGCGCAACGAGAGCTCGCCCACGAAGGCCAGCCCGGCAGCCCGGTCCCTGGGGACCTGGGCGGAGGCGCAGAGCACACAGATCGCGATCGGGAGGTCGAGACCCGGGCCCTCCTTGCGAAGGTTGCCCGGCGAGAGGTTGACGACGACGCGCCGCAGCGGCCACTCGAGGCCCGAGCTCTCGACGGCCGGACGGATGCGGTCGCGCCCGTCCTGCACCGAGGCGCCCGGCAGGCCCGTGATCGTGAGCGAGGGCAGCCCGCGCCCGATGTGGGCCTCGACCACGACCGGGCGTCCGTGCACGCCGAGGAGGGTGACGCCGATGACCGTGCCGTACACAACCCGGCGACCCTAGCGCGAGCCACCGACAGTCGAGCGTTCAGAGGGCGTCCTCGAAGAGCTCGACGCTCGCCCGCCCGGAGGTGAGCGCGACGCTCGCGACGTCGAAGCGCACCCGCCCGGGCGAGACCCCCGTCGACTGCAAGAAGGCCTCCCCGAGTCGGCGCAGCGTTCGCCGCTTGGCCGGCGTGACCGCCTCGAACCCGCCGCCGAACGCGGTGCCGCGGCGGGTCTTCACCTCGCAGAACACGAGCAGGTCCGCGCGCTCCAGCACCAGGTCCAGCTCGCCGAGCGGGCAGCGCCAGTTGCGCGCTACCGGACGGAACCCGCGCTCGAGGTACACGCGGAGCGCAGCGTCCTCGCCCAGGAGGCCGACGCGGGCGCGAGGATCGCTCGAGTCGGCCGCGCGCGTCACCCCGCGCACGCTAGCAGCCCTGACCGACGCTCAGCTCGGGAGCGGAGGATCGGCCGAGATTGCGTCGGTCGCCAGACCGTCGCCGGGGCGGAGCTCCTCGACGTTCACGTCCCGCCGCGTCATGACGCGCACGCGCGTGACGAACCGCGCCGGGCGAAACATGTCCCACACCCACGCGTCGCCGAGTTCCACCTCCATCCAGCCGTCGTCGCGCTGGTGGACCTCGACGTGGTTCGCGAGATAGAAGCGGCGCTCGGTCTCCACGACGTAGGAGAACATCGGCACGACGTCCCGGTACTCGCGGTACAGCTCGAGCTCGCGCTCCTCTTCGAACCGCTCGATGTCGTCGTCGCTCACGGGAGCACCTTCCTTACGTGAGTTGGGGTCGCTCCGGCCTGACGCTCATGGGCTCATCCTCCAGTCTCCAGGTCGGCAAGAACCCGCGAACCCACCGTCTCGCGGACCCCCCTGAACGACAGGCGGTGGATCGGGCTCGGGCCGATCCGAGAAAGGACCGCGTAGTGCTCGGCCGTCCCGTACCCGCGATGCCGGTCGAACCCGTATGCGGGATAGCGGCGATGGTACCGGTCCATGATCCGGTCGCGCGTGACCTTCGCGACGATCGAGGCGGCCGCCACGGACGCCGTCACCGCATCGCCCTTCTTGATCGACAGGTGCGGCACGGACAGGCGCGGGATCGGGAACCCATCGGCCAGGACGTAGTCGGGTGGCACCGGCAGCGCGCGGATCGCGCGGCCGAGCAGCCACAGGTTGGATCGGTGCAGACCCCGCCGGTCGATCCGCGACGGCATGGCCTTGCAGATCGAGATCGCGAGCGCCCCCTCGCGGATCCTGGCGTAGCACCGCTCCCGCTGCGGGCCGGTCAGCTGCTTCGAGTCGCGGATTCCCTCCAGGTCGAACTCGGGCGGCAGGATCACCGCAGCGGCCACGAGGGGGCCGGCGAGGGCGCCTCGGCCCGCCTCGTCGACGCCGGCGACGCGGTCGAAGCCCTCCTCGTGGAGCCGACGCTCGTAGCGCCCGAGGTCGAGGACTAGCGTAGCCACCCCATCCGCGAAGGCGGCCAGATGATGACGAACGCCTTCCCCACCACCTTACTCATCGGGACGAACCCGAGCCCGAACCTCGAGTCGTTCGAGTTCAGGCGGTTGTCGCCCAGGACGAACAGCGACCCGGCCGGCACCCGCACGGGCCCGTACGGACGCGTGTCCGGGGGCCCGTGCAGGTACGGCTCCGGGACCACCCGGCCGTTCACGTACAGGGTGCCGCGGCGGAGCTCGACGATGTCCCCGGGCATCCCGATGACCCGCTTGATGAAGTCCTCGTCCGGCGGGCGGGCAAGGCCCAGACCCTCCGACAGCCAGTGCAGGAAGCCCCCGACCACTCCCCGGTCCGGCTGCGCCCCGGGGTGCGGGTCCTGGAAGACGATCACATCTCCCCGGTGCGGGTGGTAGAGGACCTTCTCGACGAGCACGCGGTCTCCGGGCATGAGCGTGGGTTCCATCGACCCGGAGGGGATGTAGAAGGCCTGGATGACGAACGTCTTGAGCAGGAGGGCGAGCGCGAAGGCCAGCACGATCAGCACCGGCACCTCGCGCAGGAACGAGAGGAAGCCGCGGTCCTTGCGGGAGTGCGGTTCGGGTGGGGCGCCCGAGTCGGCCGGGCGGACGGCGCCCGGTGGGGCCGTGCCCACCCTAAGCCTTGCTTTCGACCTCGTCGTCCTCGACCGCCGGCGCCGGCTGCTCCACATCGGGAACGGCCGGCCCGGTCCCGGCGGCGTCCGAGGCGGCCGGCTCGGTCCCGGCGGCGTCCGAGGCGACCGGCTCGGTCTCGGCGGCCGGCTCGCCACCCCCGGCCTCCGCAGCCTGCTCGTCGCGCGCCTCCTCCTGCGTCGAGCCGGCGGCAAGCGCCGCAAGCTCGGCCTCGTCGAGCCGCCGCTCCTTGATGCGCGCCCGCTTGCCGCGGCGCTCGCGCAGGTAGTAGAGCTTGGCCCGGCGCACCCGACCCCGCGAGACGACCTCGAGCTTCGCGATCGATGGCGAGTGGACGGGGAACGTGCGCTCCACACCCACCCCGAAGGAGATCTTCCGGACGGTGAAGGTCTCGTGCAGGCCCCCGCCCTGACGGCGGATCACCACGCCCTGGAAGACCTGCACCCGCTCGCGACCGGCCTCCACCACCCGGACGTGCACGCGCACGGTGTCGCCCGGCCTGAACGCGGGCACGTCCGTGCGCAGGTAGGCCCGGTCGACGAGGTCGGTCTTGTTCATGGCGGGAGTCCGATCATAGCAGGCGCGCCGAGCGCTCCGGCCCGGCTATTCGAGCAGGTCGGGGCGGTTGCGGCGGGTCTTCTCGATGGCCGCCTCCCGTCTCCAGCGCTCGACCTCGGCGTGGTTGCCGGAGAGCAGGACCTCGGGCACCCGCAAACCGCGGAACTCGCTCGGCCGCGTGTAGTGTGGATGGTCGAGCAGCCCGCCCTCGCCGAACGAGTCCCGCTCGTGCGACTCCTCCTTGCCGATCACCCCGGGCACGAGCCTCGCCACCGCCTCGAGCACCACGAGCGCCGGCAGCTCGCCGCCGGAGAGCACGTAGTCTCCGATGGAGAGCTCCTCGGCCGGAAGCCCCTCCACCACGCGCTCGTCGATGCCCTCGTAGCGCCCGCAGATGAGCACGAGCCACCGCTCGCTCGCGAGCTCTCGAACGAGGGCCTGGTCCAGCCGCCGCCCGGACGGAGAGAGCACGATCAAGCGCCGCTCGCCCGCACCGAGCGACTCGACGGCGGCGAAGATCGGCTCGGGCTTCATGACCATGCCGGGTCCACCCCCGTAGGGCTCGTCGTCGACCTGCCGGTGGCGATCGGTGGCGAAGTCGCGGATGTCGTGGACCCGCACGTCGAGGATCCCGCTGCGGACGGCTCGGCCGAGCAGGCTCTCGCGGAGCGGACTCTCGAAGATCCCCGGGAAGATCGTGAGAACGTCGACGCGCATCCAGGGCAGGCTAGCAGCGCGGGTGGGTAGACTCGCGAGCCGTGGAACCGGCGATCCAGCTCCGACCGATCGGCGTCGTTCGCCGGGAGGAGCCGCGCGAGGACGTCAAGGCCCGGTGGGAAGAACTCGAGTCGCGAATCGAGGTCCTCGAGCCCTACGCCCATGGGCTGGAGGGGATCGACGGGTTCTCGCACCTCATCGTTCTCACCTACCTCCACGAGGTGGGCGAGGACGCCCGAGCCACCCTCCGCGTGAAGCCCCGAGGGCTGCTGCGATTCGGGCTCGCGCTCGAGGAGCTGCCGATCGTCGGCGTGTTCGCGTGCGACTCGCCCGTGCGGCCCAACCCGATCGGCGTGAGCATCGTTCGGCTCCTCGGCCGCGAGGGGCGCGTGCTGCGCGTGCGGGGGCTCGACGCGTTCGACGGGACCCCGGTGCTCGACCTCAAGCCCTACGGCCCCGACCGGGCGGTGCCCGACGTGGCCGTCCCGGTCTGGCACCAGGAGCTCGCGGGACGGGCCGGCACCGACCGGGTCTAGGGCTCTTCGTCGTCGGGACCGGTCAGGCCCGGAACCTCGCGCACGACGATGCGCCGGGCGGCCACGTCGACCGAGACGACGACGTCCCGGAGGGCCGGGACGAGCGTCTCGGTCTCGCCGGCCACCGCGCTCCACACGTCGTTGGCCGGCGTGTGGATCACCTCGCGGAGCTCGCCGAGCGGGCGACCGGACTCGGTGACCACCTCGCACCCGACGAGCTGGTGATCCCACCACGACCCCTCCGGGAGCTTCGGCGACGCCGACTCCGGCACCACGAGCATGCGCGAGCGGAGGGCCTCGGCCGCGGTGCGGTCCGTGACCTCGCGGAACTTCACGAGGAGGTGGCCACGGTGCGCACGCGAGCTCTCGACCGTGAGCGCACGACCGTCCTCGAGGTGGAGGACGGCGCCTCTGGCGAACCGCTCGGGGACCTCCGAGAGCACCAGCACGGCGACCTCGCCTCTCACCCCGTGCGCGCGGGTGATTTGGCCGACCACCACGGTCGGCTCGGACATCTCAGTCGAGGATCTCGACGGCGGCGTGAACGCCCTGGCGGAGGGCCGCCGCCTTCACGACCGTGCGGATCGCGCGCGCCGTCCTGCCGCCCCTGCCGATGACCTTGCCCATGTCGTCGGGGCCCACCCGGAGCTGGAGGAGGGTCCCGCGGTCGTCGCTCAGCTCGGTCACCTCGACGGCGTCGGGATCGTCCACCAGCTCCTTGGCGAGGTACTCGAGCAGCTCTCTCACGACGCCGAGGTGCGCCGGACCCGCTTCTCGGCCTCGAACTTCTCCCAGATGCCGACCTTGGCGAGCAGCGTCTGGACCGCCTGGCTCGGCTGCGCGCCCTTGTGCAGCCATTCGAGCGCCCTCCCCTCGTCGATCTCGATCAGCGAGGGCTCCTCGAGCGGGTGGTACTTGCCGATGTTCTCGATGAAACGGCCGTCGCGCGGGCTGCGCTGATCGGCCACCACCACGCGGTAGAAGGGCCGCTTCTTCGCGCCCATCCGCCGCAACCTGATCCTCGTCGCCATCTGGCTCGCTCTCCCTATCCCGTGCCGGGGATCGTCGGCATCCCCGGCAGCCTGGGCGGGCGCCTGCCTCCCCGCCCGGCCATCATCGTGCGCATCATCTTCCTCGCGGCCTCGAACTCCTTCAGGAGGGCGTTCACGTCGGCCGTGGTGGTCCCGGACCCGCGCGCGATCCGCAGGCGCCGGGACCCACCGATGATAGCGGGGTTGCGCCGCTCCTCCGGGGTCATCGAACAGATGATCGCCTCCGCTCGGGTTAGCTGCGCCTGGTCGACCCCTCCGGCGAGCTCCTTGAGCGCGCTCCGCCCGCCGGGGACGCCCGGAAGCATGGCCAGCAGCTCCTCGATCGGGCCGAGCTTTCTCATCTCTCGCATCTGGACCAGGAAGTCCTCGAGCGTGAACTGGGCCTTCAGCATCCGCTCGGCCGCCTCGCGGGCCCGGTCCTGGTCCATGGCCTCCTGCGCCCGGTCGATCAGGCTGAGCACGTCGCCCATGCCCAGGATCCGAGACGCCATCCGGTCCGGGTAGAAGGGCTCCAAGTCGCTGAGCTTCTCGCCGGTGCCGACGAAGAACACCGGCCGGCCGGTCACGGCGGTGATCGAAAGCGCCGCCCCCCCGCGCGCGTCGCCGTCGATCTTGGTGAGCACGAACCCCGTCGTGTCCACCTCCCGCATGAACGCCCGGGCCTGCACCACGGCGTCCTGCCCGGTCATCGCGTCGCACGCCATCAGGACGTGGTGCGGTCTCAGCGCCTCCTTGACGCGACGGGCCTCGCGCATCATCTCGTCGTCGACGTGCAGGCGGCCCGCGGTGTCGACGATCACCACGTCCAGGCCCTCCCGGCCGGCCTGCTTCAGCGCGCTCCTCGCCACCTTGACCGGGTCCCTCCCGTCGGAGACGACCGGGACGCCGATCTCGCGGCCGAGCGTCACGAGCTGCTCGATCGCCGCCGGCCGCTGGAGGTCCGCGGCGACGAGCAACGGGTGCTTGCCCTTCTCCTTGACCATCCGCGCGAGCTTCGCGCACGCGGTGGTCTTGCCCGAGCCCTGGACCCCGGCCACCATCACCACGGCCGGCCTCGCGCTCGGCAGCGTGAACGCCGCCTGCGTCCCGCCCATGGTGGCCGTGAGCTCGTCGCGGACGACCTTGACCACCTGCTGGGCGGGCGTGAGGCTCCGCATCACCTCCTCGGAGAGGGCGCGCGTCCGCACGCGCTCGAGCAGGTCCTCGGCGACCTCCACCGCCACGTCGGCTTCGAGCAGGGCCGTGCGCATGTCGGCCAGAGCGGCCTCCACCTGCTTGGGATGGAGCTTGCCGCGGGACCGGAGCTTCTTGAAGACCGCGTTCAGGCGGCCGGTCAACGTGTCGAACATAGCCGTAGGGGCGAGCCGCACCCTTGTCGGGGCGCGCGGGCGCCGGAGGTCGAATTGTACCCAGCGAGCACCGGGAGGGCTCCGTGAACGGACGCAGAGCGTCGGACCTGCTCCGGGCCAAGCGTCTGGAGGTCGGGCTGATCGGCCTGCGCTGGTTCGTCGCCGGCTTCGGCGTTCTGCAGACGCTCCTCACGCTTCGGGGGGGATCGACGGCCCGGCCGGGGTACGTGGTGCCGCTCGGGTTCGCCCTGGTCGTGGCGCTCGCCGCGGGAAACGTGCTGATCTCCGTGCTCGCCGAGCGCGCGACCCGCGCGGAACAGCTCCGCCCGGTGGGCCTGGCGGCGTTCCTGCTCGACGTCGGGATCATCACCGCCCTGGTGTGGACCTACGCGACGCCGGGCAACTCGATGTGGGTGCTGGGCTACCTTCTCCCGCTGGAGGGCGCGGTGCGCTACCAGCTTGTGGGCGCCCTGCCGCCCGTGTTCCTCGCCATGGTGCTCGAGCCCTTCCGCGAGCTCTACGTGACTCAGCGGTTCCCGAGCCACGCGTACCAGGGTGCGGCGGTCGCCTTCCGGACCGGAGTCGAGCTCGCGGTCGCGACCGTCGCGGGGCTCATGGCCCGCTCGCTTCGGCAAGAGGCCGACAAGGCCCGCCACCGCGCGTGGGCCGCGGAGGAGGCCGCGCGCGCCGCCGACGCCGCGGCCGCGCGCGAGGCCGCCGCTCGCACGGAGCTGTCGGCGTTCCACGCGGCGCTCCTGGCCGGCGTCGCGGCTTCGGACGTGGACTCGTGCATCCGCTCGATGACCGACCGCCTCGCCGCGGACCTCGGGTTCGAGGCGTTCGCGATCCTCGTGACCCAGGACGACCGGCTCATCGCCGCGGGCGTTCACGGCGACATCGGGTACGCGCGCGGCGCCGCGTTCGCCGCCGGAGAGGGAATCGTCGGATCGGTGCTGCCGGAGGGCGCGGCCGGAGAGCTCGCGCCGGACGCGGCGCGCCAGCCGGTCGAGGAGATCGTCGTCCCGATGCGGGTCGGCTCCCAGGTCCTCGGCGCGCTGCACCGCCGAGAGAGCGCTCCCCGGATCCGGCGAGAGGACGTCCGCCTCCTCTCGACGCTCGCGGACCAGGTGGCCACGGTCGTCCAGGCCGCGCTCCTGCGCGAGCGTCAGACGGAGATGCTCCGCAAGCTCCGCGAGCTCGACGAGATGAAGTCGGACTTCGTCGCGATCACGAGCCACGAGCACCGCACCCCGCTCGCCGCCGTGCGCGGATTCGTGAACACGTTGCGGCGCAGGATGAACGCGCTCACGCCGGAGGAGACCGAGGAGTTTCTCGGGATCATCGATCAGCAGACCGATCGGCTGATCCGGCTGGTGGAGGACCTGCTGGTGGTGTCGAGGATCGAGGCCGGCAAGCTCGCGTTCGAACCCAAGCTGATCGAGCCCGCGACCTTGCTCACCGAGGTGGTGCGGGGTCTCGGCGAGGAGGCCGGCCGGGTCTCGATCTCGATCGCGCCGGCGTTCCCCGAACGCTTCCTGGCCGATCCCTACCGGCTCGGGCAGATCCCGACGAACCTTCTCCAGAACGCGCTCAAGTTCTCTCCCGAGCGAAGCCCGGTCGCGCTGTCCGCGGACGCGGATGGCGGCGACCTCGCCTTCGCGGTTCGGGACCAAGGCACGGGCATCCCGAGCGAAGAGTGGGAGCGGATCTTCGAGCGGTTTCATCAGACCGATGCCTCGACCACCCGCCGGGCCGAGGGCGCCGGCCTCGGCCTCTACATCACGAAGCGGCTCGTCGAGGCGATGGGAGGCTCGATCGAGGTGGACTCAGAGCCCGGCCGGGGCTCGACGTTCACGGTGCGCCTTCCTGCGGGCCCGGCCCCAGCGTCCGCTCGACCGTCCGAAGCAGCGCCAGCGGCGAGAACGGCTTCGTGAAGTACTCGTCGGCGCCGAGCGACAGCACGTACTCGCGCCCCTCCTCGCCCGTGGCGGTGACGATGACCACGCGAACGGAGGCCGTGGCGGGGTCCCCCTTGATCTCCCGCAGCACGTCGGCGCCGCTCGCCCCGGGGATGTTGAGGTCGAGGAACATCAGGTCGGGCGGGCGCTCGCGAACCATCGCGAGCGCGGACTGACCGTCGGCCGCCTCGCGGATCTCGAACCCCTCGTGCTCCAGCACCATGCGCATCGCCTCGCGCATGGTCGGGTGGTCCTCGACGATCAGGATGTCGGCCTTGGCCACCTCAGCCCCCCAGGATCCGTTCGGCGAAGGCGTGGGGGTCGAACGTCTCGAGATCGCCGATCCCCTCGCCCGTGCCGATCAGCTTGACCGGTACGCCGAGCCGCTCGCGGACGGCCAGGACGATCCCGCCCTTGGCGGTGCCATCGAGCTTGGTGAGCGCGACGCCGGTCACCTCAACCGCCTCCGCGAACGCGGCCGCCTGCGCGATCCCGTTCTGGCCGGTGGTCGCGTCCAGGACCAACAGGACCTCGTCCGGCCGCCCGCCCGCCTTCTCCAGCACCCGCCGGACCTTCCTCAGCTCGTCCATGAGCGGGGTGCGCGTGTGCAGACGGCCCGCGGTGTCGACGATCAGGACGTCGACCCCCCGGGCGATCGCCGACGTCACGGCGTCGAACGCCACCGCGGCGGGGTCCGCTCCCCGCTCCTGAGCCACCAGGTGGGCACCGGCCCGGGCGGCCCACACCTCGAGCTGCTCGGAGGCCGCGGCGCGGAACGTGTCGCCGCCCGCCAGGCTGACGGTCCTGCCCTCGGCGGCCAGCCGCGCGGCGAGCTTGCCGATCGTGGTGGTCTTCCCCGACCCGTTGACTCCCACGACCAGGATCACCGCCAGACGGTCGCTCGGCAGCTCGAGACCGTGATCGCGCCCGAGGATCGCGACCAGCTCCTCGGCGATCAGCGCGCGCGGATCGTCGCCGGGCGCGAAGCGCTCTCGGACCTCCTTCACGATGCGGGTGGCCGTCGCCGGACCAACGTCGGCCCGCACCAGGAGCTCCTCGAGCCCGGCCCACTCCGCATCGCCCGGGGCTCCGCCGGCGAACAGCGCCCGGACCCGCGCACCGAGCCCCTCAGGGCCGGGCCGCGCCCTCGCCGGCTCCTCCCGTCCGGCCTCCTCGACCCCGGCCGCGCGTCGCGGCCTCACCCGGATCGCGTACGCGGCGACGGCGATCACCAGGACGACCCCCAACACGAGCACGACGATGTCCACGCCCACAGGCTAGTGGACGGCGTCCGGCTCCGGGACCCCGTCGGGGTCGGGATCGAGGAGCGACCCCGGTTCCAGCGCCGTCCGCCCCCGCCTCGGCTCCGCGGGTACGGGGCTCTCAAGGCGCTGGGCGACCACTCGCGAGGTCCCGTCCCTGCCCATCGAGACCCCGTACATCATCTGCGCGACCTCCATGGTCCGCTTCTGGTGCGTGACGATGATCACCTGCGCCTCCCGCGCGAAGCCCTCGATCAGCCGGAGGAACCGGTGCAGGTTGACGTCGTCGAGCGCCGGCTCGACCTCGTCCATGAGGTAGAAGGGGCTCGGTCTCGCCTTGAAGATCGCGAACAGGAACGCGAGGGCGGTGAGAGCCCGCTCCCCGCCCGAGAGCAGGGAGATGCGCCGTACGCGCTTGCGGCCCGGGCGGGCCTCGATCTCGATCCCCGTGCTCAGCGGGTCTCCCGGATCGGTCGCGACCAGCCGGCCCTCGCCGCCGGGAAACAGGTCCGCGATCAGCCGCTCGAACTCGGCGGCGACGTCGCGATAGGCCGCCTCGAAGGTCGTGATGATCTCCCGATCGATCCGCTCCACCACCTCGAGCAGGTCCCGGCGAGCCTTGCGGACGTCGTCCAGCTCGCGCGCGAGGAAGTCGTGGCGCTCCTGCAGGGCCTCGAGCTCGCCACCGGCGAGCAGGTTCACCCGCCCGAGGAGCCCCAGCCGGCGCTGCACGAGCTCGGCGCGCCGCTCGAGCGCCTGCACGGTGTCGTCCTCCGCGAGCTCGGCGACGACCTCGGCCGGTTCGCGCCCGTGGCCCTCGCGGAGCAGGCGCTCGGCGTCCCGGATCCTCCGCTCCAGGTCGCCACGGAGCCGGTCCTCGTCCTCGTACTCCTCCCGCAGCCGGTCGAGCTCGGTCGAGGCCTCCCGCCAGCGCCGGTTCACCTCCGCCTCGGCCTCGGTCGCGCGCCGCTCCTCGGCCGCGGCCTCCTGGCGGGCGGCGGCCGCCGCCTCCAGCGCCTCCTCGGCCCGCCGGAGCCGGTCCTCGGCCTCCGCACGGGCGGCCTCCGCCACCTCGAGCTCGGCCCGGAGGGCTTCCGGGTCCTGGGCGGCGAGGGCCTCGCGCTCCTCGAGCAGGGCGGCCGAACGGGACTCCAGGCGCGCCCGCTCGCGCCGGAGGGTCTCGACCGTCACCCGCTCGGCCATCGGCGCCTCGGGCGGACGGGGCACGTCGGGAAGCTCCGGCGTCGTCGTCTGGACGGCGGCGAGGCGATCGCGCCAGGCGCCGGCCGTGTCGTCCAGGCTCGCGAGCCGCTGTGCCAGGATCTCCTCCTCCTTGGCCAGGGCGCTCGCGTCCGCCTGGAGCCGGGCCATCCGCTCGGCGGCCGAGGTGATCGCGGCGTCCGCCTCCTCGACGGCGGCAGCGAGGTCCGCGAGCTCGGCCACGACCTCGTCGAGGCGTTCGCGCCGGGGTCGCAGCGCCGCCTTTGTCTGGGCGAGGTCGTGCTCGACCACGGCCAGCTCGCGTCCCACCTCGGCGGCCCGCGAATCGCCCGCGCGGCTCGTCCGGATGAGGCCGGGGCCGATCAAGATCCCGTCCGGCGTGACGAACGAGGCCTTCGGGTGCCGGGCGCGCTTGTCGACGGCCTCCTCGAGCGCCCCGCTCACGTAGACGTCCTTCAGGACCGAGCAGACGAGCCCGCGCGCCGCCGGGTGGGCGCGCACGACCTCGAGGAGGGCCCGCTCGCCCGGGATCACGGAGGACGACGGCCCCCCGCCCGCGATCGCAAGGGTCGCCCCGTCCCCCTGCGGGGCGTCGGCGATCGCGTCCGACTCGTGCTCGTACACCACCGCGTCGGCCATGGGTCCGAGCGCCGCGGCGAGCGCACGCTCCCAGCCGGGCTCGGCCTCGACGAGCTGCCCGAGAAGACCGAGGGCGCGGCCGGGACGACCCTGGAGGAACCGGGATCCCGGCGTCTCCTCGAGGTCCTCCTTGCGGGCGAGCAGGATCGCCCGCCGGTTCTCGTGACGGCGGAGCACGTCCTCGAGCTCGGCCACCTTCGAGGCCAGGGCGCCCCGCTCGTCCTCCAGCGCGCCCCGTCGCTCCGACAGGGGCGAGACCTCGGCGTCCAGCCGCTCGATCTCGCGCTCGAGCCGCTCGCGCTCGTCCGTCGCGGCGGCCATCCGCCCGCGCACGTGCGCCAGGCCCTCGTCCAGCCGCGCGCGCTCCCGCTCGTACCCGGAGAGCGACCGCTGGAGGGTCTCGACCTCCGCGCGCCGGGCGGCGGCCTCCTCGAAGAGCCGCCGGCGCTCGTCCTCCGCCTGCCGGCGCGCCTCGACCCGCATCAGGTACTCCCGCTCGGCGCGCGAGAGCTCCTCCTCCCGGCGCTCGAGCTCCTCGGACACCTCGCTCAGGCGCGCGCGGACCCGCTCGAGGTCCTCGTCCATGGCGCTCAGCCGGACGTGCCGCGTCGCCTCGCGGGCCAGGCTCGTGCGGGCGGCGGACTCGGCCTCCACGGCGCGGCGGAGCTCGAGCTCCGCCGCCGACTTCTCGTTCTGGGCACGCTCGAGCGCGGCCTCCCGCTGCTGGAGGGCCCAGACGGCCCGGGCCCGCTCATCCGCCGCCCGGCCGACCTCCTCGTCGAGCGCGTCCAGGCGCTCGCGGGCCTCCTTGCGGCGGGCGAGCCCTTCGTCCCAGCCGGCGTGTCGGCGTTCGCGCTCGGCGAGCAGGTCGCGCAGGCGCGCCGCGGCCAGGCGCACCGCGACCGCGTCGGCCTCGGCCGTGAGCTCCTCGTGGCGCCGGGCCATCTCGGCCTGCTGCTTGAGCGGCTTGAGCTGCCGCCTGAGCTCGGCCAGCACGTCCTGCAGGCGCACGAGGTCCTGGTCGAGACCGGCGAGCTTGCGCTCGGCCCGCTCCCGTCGACGGCGGTGCTTGGCGATCCCGGCCGCTTCCTCGATGTACCGGCGACGGTCCTCGGGCCGGGCGGTGAGCACCTCCTCGAGCTGACCCTGGCTCACGATCGTGTGCAGCGCCCGGCCGATCCCCGACTCGGAGAGCAGCTCCTGCACGTCCAGCAGCCGGACCACCTGGCCCCCGATGCGGTACTCGCTCTCGCCCGAGCGGAAGATCGTCCGACTGATCTCGATCTCGGACATCGGCACCGGGATCAGCCCGGCGGAGTTGTCGATCACGAGCTTGACCTCGGCCATCCCGAGGGCGGCGCGCTGCGGGCTCCCCGCGAAGATCACGTCGGCCATCTGCGCCCCGCGCAGGGCGCGCGGCCCCTGCTCGCCCAACACCCAACTGATCGCGTCGACGAGGTTGGACTTGCCCGAGCCATTGGGGCCGACGATGACGCTCACCCCGGGGGCGAACTCGAGCGCCGTCTTGTCGGCGAACGACTTGAAGCCTCGAATCTGGAGGGACCTGAGGAACATCTCGGCCCCAGATCGTAGTGGCGCCCGGCCCCTCGATCTCGCCTTTCGGGCAGAAGTTCTCTCGCGCAGACGAGGCGGTGGGCCGGGCTCAGCCGGCGACGACGAATTCCCGCTCGCCTCGCGGCTCCTCGGGCTCGACGGCGACCCCGTCCACGCGCGCGTGCTCGGGACCGACCCGGCACCAGGCCACCATCGCGTCCACGTCCTCGTCGGCGCCCTCGAACGCCGCCTCGACCCGCCCGTCGGGGAGGTTGCGGACGAACCCCCCCAGACCCCGATCGCGGGCGAGCGAGGCACAGGTCCAGCGGAAGAAGGCCCCCTGCACGCGCCCGGCGACCACCACGTGGACCCGCTTCACGACCTCGATCCTAGAATCTCGGTGAGGAGGGGCGATGGCCGAGGACGCGCGGAAGGACGCTCGGGACCTCCACACGGCCGGCGCGGCCTACGACCCGACGACCGCGCTCGTGGTCGTCGACGTTCAGAACGACTTCGCGGATCCGCGGGGCGCCCTCTACGTTCCCGGCGGGGAGGAGGTCGTTCCACTCGTCAACCGCGAGATCGACCGGGCGCTGGGCGCCGGCGCCCTCGTCGTCTGCACACAGGACTGGCATCCCGAGCGCACCCCGCACTTCCAGACGGACGGGGGAATCTGGCCGGTGCACTGCGTTGCCGGAACGTGGGGTGCCGAGCTGCATCCGGGCCTGCGGGCCGTCGCGGGTGAGCCGATCCGAAAGGGCTCGGGTGGGGAGGACGGCTACTCGGCCTTCAGCGTGCGCGACCCGACCAGCGGGGCGACCGCTCCGACCCGCCTCGAGCGCGTGCTGCGGGAGGGCGGGGTCCGGCGGGTCGTCGTTGTCGGGCTCGCGACCGACTACTGCGTAGCCGAGACGGCGCTCGACGCCCGGAGACTGGGGTTCGAGGCCGTCGTGCTCACCGAGGCCGTCCGCGCCGTGAACCTGCAGCCCGGCGACGGCGATCGGGCGATCGAGCGCATGCGCGCCGCCGGCGCGACGATCATCTAGTCTGCTACGGACTAGGCGCGCGGAGACGGATCAGCTCTGGCACTGCGGGCAGTAGTAGGAGCTCCGTCCGGCGATCTTCACGCTCTGGATCGGCGTCCGGCATCGGCGACACGGCTGGCCCTCGCGGCCGTAGACCTTGAGCTCGGCCTGGAACTCCCCGGGCTTGCCGAACAGGTCGACGTACGCCTCGTCCTCCAGCGTGGTCCCCCGGTAGCGGATGGCCTCCTGCAGGACCTCCTGCAGGGCGCGGTACAGCCGCCGGACCTCCTGCGAGGAGAGCGAGTCCGACATCCGGTCGTGCCGGAGACCGGCCGCGAACAGCACCTCGTCCGAGTAGATGTTGCCGAGGCCGGAGATGAACTTCTGGTCCATGAGGAGCGGCTTGAGCTTGGACGCGCGCTGGGCGAGCAGACCGCCGAACGTCTGCCAGGTGAACACGTGGTCGAGCGGATCGATCGCGATGTGCTGCAGCTCCTTCACCTTGCCCAGCTCGTCGGCGGTGGTGACGAACATCTCGCCGAACGTCCTCGGGTCGACGAACCGGAGGTCGCCGCCCTGGTGGAAGGTCAGGACCACGTGCGTGTGCGGCGGGAGCGACTGTCGCTTGGTCCCTCGCAGGAACCGGCCGCTCATGCCGAAATGCACGACGAGCACGTCGCCGTTGTCTAGGTGCAGCAGCACGTACTTGCCGCGCCGCTCGGCCTTGGTGATCTTGCGGCCCTCGAGCCGGGAGGTGAACTCCTTTCGCTTGCCGTGACGACGAACGACCCGCATCGCGTTGCGCGTCGGGCGGACCTCCGCGCTTTGGATCTTCCGTCCGACCACGTCCTTCTCGAGGTCCCGACGCATCACCTCGACTTCCGGAAGCTCCACCGACCCCTCCCCGTCAGCTCTTCACGGCACGCTCGGACAGCTTCAGGTAGGCCTCGTGTGCCGCCTGCTGCTCGGCCTCCTTCTTGGATCGCCCGACGCCCGTGCCCCAGGCCCGACCCGCGAGGTGCACGGTCGCCGTGAACTCCTTCTCGTGGTCGGGACCGCGCTCCGTGATCCGGTACTCGGGCAGCGCGCGAAGGTCCTGCGACGCGAGCTCCTGGAGCATCGTCTTGAAGTCGCGCTCCCCCTCGCCCCGGACGTAGGCGATCATCCGAGGGCGGAACAGGCGCTCGATCAGCCCGCGCGCGACCTCGAGCCCGAGATCGAGGTAGATCGCCCCGAGCACGGCCTCGAGCGCGTCGGCCAGGATGCTCGCCTTGCCGCGGCCGCCGCTCATCTCCTCGCCCCTGCCCAGACGCACGTGATCGCCGAGGCCGAGGTCGCGCGCGACCTCGGCGAGGGCCCCCATGTTGACGATCGCGGCCCGGAGCTTGGCGAGCTCGCCCTCGGACATCTCCGGGAACTCGCGGTAGGCGAGGTCGGTCACCACGAGCCCGAGGACGGCGTCCCCCAGGAACTCGAGCCGCTCGTTGTTCACTGGCGTGCCCTGCTCGAACGCGTACGAGCGATGCGTGAGGGCTGCCTCGAGCAGTTCGGGGCGCGCGAAGCGAACGCCGAGCGTCCGCTCGAGGGTCGACGACGGCTCCGCGCCCGCGGCGCTCACGCGCTCCTCGATCTCGCTACTCGACCTCGACCGCCTGACGGCCCGCGTAGTACCCGCAGTTGCCGCACACGCGGTGGGGCAGCTTGGGCTGGTGGCACTGCGGGCACTCCGAGTAGGTCGCGGGCTGGGCCTTCCAGTTGGCGCGTCGCTTGGCGCCGCGCGACTGGGACTGCCTTCTCTTTGGTACCGGCATCCGTTCCTCCCTTTCCGGGCTATCGGTCGAAGGTGAGACCGCCGAGGCCGGCCCACCGCGGGTCGGAGGGAGGCTCCGCGCAGGTGCACTCACCGAGATTGCGGTCGCCGCCGCACCGCTCGCAGAGCCCGAGACAGTCGGGGCGGCAGAGCGGCGAGAACGGCATCGAGAGCACCACGGCGTCCCGGACCATCGGCTCGGGGTCGAGCGTCAGGTCGGGCGTGAGCGCGTAGTCGTCCTCGGGACCGGCCTCGCGAAGGACGAGCTCGCTCACGTGCACGCCGAGGGGCCGGTCGAACTCACGCAGACACCGGGCGCACCGCAGGGCCAGGGTGGCGGAGACCTCTCCGCTCACGTGGATGCCCTCGACCACGCTCTCGAGGAGCAGGTCGCCCTCGACGTGACGGTCCTCCGGGACTTCGGCGAGCTCGGTCCGCAGGCCCTCGACGGCCTCGTCCAGCCGCACGGTCCTCGAGGAGCCCGGGCGCTCGAGCAGGTCGCGGACGTCGATCGCCCGCATCACCCCTCCCCGGTCTCCTCGGGGGCGAACTCCTGTTGTGCGGGCGACCCGCCGCGGAGCTTGGTCCGGCCCGCCTCCACCTGCTCCACGGTCCTCGCCAGGTACTGGCCGGTCGCCCCGAGCTCCTCCGAGATGCGCTTCAAGGCCGCCTCGAGCTGCGCGAGCTTCGCGTCCACGTAGTCCTCGGCCTCGAGGCGCACGCGCCGGGCCTCCTCGCCCGCCTCGGCCAGGATCCGCTCGGCCTCGGCCTGGGCGCGCTTGACGACCTCCTCGTGGGAGGCGAGCCGGAGCTGCTCCGCCCGCGCCTCCTCCACCATCCGCTCGGCGTCGCGGCGCGCCTTGGCGAGGAGCTCCTCCCGGTCCTTGACCACCCACCGGGCCTGCTTGATCTCCTCCGGCAGGCCCTCCTTCATCTCGGTCAGGATCTCGAGCACCTCGTCGCGGTTGAGGAGCGCCGAGGAGGACAGCGGCATCGACTTGGCCTCTCGCACCAGGTCCTCGAGCTGCTGCAGGCGGGCCGCGAGATCCATTCACGCGCCCCCGAGCTTGCGCTTGAGCCGATCGGCGACCGAGGGCGGGACGAGGCCGGACACGTCGCCTCCGAAGCCGGCGACCTCCTTGACGAGGGAGGAGGACAGGAACGACCAGGTCGGGGCGGTCGTCATGAACAGGGTCTCGATGCCGGCAAGCCGGCGGTTCATCTGCGCCATCTGGATCTCGTACTCGAAGTCCGTCACGGCTCGAAGCCCCTTCACGATCACCCCCGACCCCTTGCGTCGTGCGTATTCCACGAGCAATCCGGTGAAGGAGTCGACCTCCACGTTCACCAGCCCGGCCGTCGCCTCGCGCAGCATCTGGAGGCGCTCGTCCACGTCGAACAGAGGGCGCTTGGCGGGGTTCTCCAGCACGGCGACCACCACGCCGTCGAAGTGCTGACCCGCACGTTCGATGATGTCGAGATGACCGTTCGTCACGGGGTCGAACGTCCCCGGGCACAGGGCGGTCACGCCCACTCAGACCTCCGAACAGACCAGGACGAGGGTATCGCCGTACTCCAGGCGCCTCGTGACGCGCCAGTCTACCGGAATCACAGGCGTGGAACTCCTGATCCCGCGGGTCAGGGCCACCGTCCAGGCCCTCCGCGCGAGCCACCCGGAGGCGAGAGCCGCCAGCACGCGCCCCAGCTCGTCCGCCCCGGTCTCGTAGGGCGGGTCGAGCAGACCCAGGTTGAACGGCCCCAACGACTTGTCATCATTCATGACAAACCGACGCACGTCGACCACCCGGACGACGGCGCGGGAGGCGAGCCGCGTCCGCTCGAGGTTGTCCCGGATCGTCCGGGCCGCCCGCCGGCTTCGCTCGACGAAGACCGCCGTCGAGGCCCCTCGCGAGAGGGCCTCGATCCCGAGGGCCCCCGTCCCTGCGTAGAGATCGAGGACCCGTGCCCCCACCACCCGGTCCCCGAGGCTGGAGAACAGGCCCTCGCGGACGACGTCGGAGACCGGACGAACGCCCGGAGGGACCGGAGCCAGGCGCACCCCCTTGCAGGAGCCGGCGATGACCCGCACGGACCGACTGTAGCGGGAGGGTCCGCGTCCCACGATCGACCGATCAGGAATGGAAGAGCCAGTCGATCGAGCGCTCGAAGCGCGAGCGAAGCTCTCGCAGGAGCGCCGGGTGCCGCTCGAGCTCGGGGTCCTCCTCGATCAGGGCGAAGGCGCGGGCGCGGGCGCGCCCGACGAGCTCGAGATCCTCGGCCAGACGCGCGAGCTTGAGATCGGGCATCCCGGACTGGCGAACGTCGAACAGGGTTCCCTCACCGCGCAGCCGAAGGTCCTCGTCCGCGAGCTCGAACCCGTCGGTGGTCGCGACCATCGCGTCCAGCCTGGCCCGGGCTTCCTGGTTGTCCTCCCGGCTCTCGTCGAACAGGAAGCAGAGGGAGTCGTGGGCGCCTCGCCCGATCCGCCCCCGGAGCTGGTGGAGCTGCGCGAGCCCGAAGCGCTCGGCGTTCTCGACGAGCATGACGGTCGCGTTCGGGACGTCGACCCCCACCTCGATCACCGTGGTGGAGATCAACAGGTCGTACGCGCCCGAGCGGAACTCCTCCATGATCCGCGCCTTCTCCGCCGGCCGCATCCGGCCGTGCAGCAGCGCCACGGACAGGTCGGGGAAGACCGTGGTGGCCAGCCGACTCGCCTCGTGCTCGGCCGCGCGCACCTCGGCGCGGTTCGATTCGTCGATCGCCGCGCAGACCACGAACGCCTGACGGCCGGCCTGGACCTCCCGACGGACGACTTCGTACGCGGCCCGGCGCTCGGCCGGCGTGCGCACGATCCGCGTCGTGACGGGACGGCGACCGGCCGGCATCTCGTCGAGGACGACGACGTCGAGGTCGCCGTAGTAGGTCAGCGCGAGCGTTCGAGGGATCGGCGTCGCGGTCATGACCAGCACGTCCGGGGCGACGCCCTTGCCGGTGAGCGCCATGCGCTGATGGACCCCGAAGCGATGCTGCTCGTCGATCACGGCAAGCGATAGGTCGCGGAACTCGACGCCCTCCTGCACCAGCGCGTGCGTGCCCACGGCGAGGTCGAGATCTCCGGACGCGATCCCCTCGAGGACTCGCGCGCGCGCCCTGCCCGTGACGCCGGCCGTGAGCAGGGCGTAGGTCAACCGCCGGTCGACCCGCGCCACCGGCCGGGCGAGGTCGCCGGCGGGCGTCCCCTGAGCGTCCTCGAGCAGCGAGAGCTGCGCGCCTGCCGACTCGCTCGCGGACGCCCGGGAGCGGGAATCGAGATACGGAACCGCGCCCATCGGGGTCAGGAGCTCGGAGGCGGACCGCAGGTGCTGCCCGGCGAGAACCTCGGTCGGGGCCATGATCGCCGCCTGGTGCCCGGACTGGATCGCCACAAGCGCCGCGTACAGGGCCACCAGCGTCTTGCCCGACCCGACGTCTCCCTGCAGCAGGACGTTCATCGGGCGCGGCGCGGCCATCGCCCGGCCGATCGTCCGCATGGCGCGCTCCTGCGCGGCGGTCGGGGCGAACGGCAGGCACGCGCGCAGGCGCTCGACGAGCGGGCCCTCCGGGTCGTGCGCGACCCCGCGCTCGGCGGTCTCCACGCGCCGCTTGCGAAACGCCACGCCGAGCTCCAAGGTGAACAGCTCGTCGAACTTCAGCCGCTCCCGCGCCCGGGCGAGCTCCTCGGCGGAGTCGGGGAAGTGCACGGACCGGATCGCCCGGTCGAAGGACTGGAGCGACTCGGCCTCGACGACGCCGGGAGGTAGCGGGTCCGGGATCGGCGCAAGCTGCTCGAGCGCCCGGAACACGAGCTCGCGGATCGTCCGCGTCGCGACCCCCTCGGCGGCGGGGTGGATCGGCGTGATGCGACCGGTGTGGACCTGCTCCGCGTCCTCGCCGCGGAGCACCTCGACCTCGAAGTTGCCGAGCTGCAACCCGCGCCGGTAACGTTCGACCACGCCCCAGGCCGCGAGCTCCTGCCCCTCCCGGTACTTGGGCGCCCAGCGTCTGGTAAAGAACGTGAGGTCCAGGGAGCCGGTGCGGTCGTAGATCGTCACCGTCGTGACCAGCAGGCCGCGCTGCGCGCGCGCCGGGCGGGTCTTCGCGGCGGTGACCTTCCCGATCACGGTCGCCTGCTGACCGACCCGCAGCTCCCGGATCTTCGAGACCTGCGACCGATCGATGTAGCGGCGCGGGTAATGGTGCAGGAGCTGCCCCACCGTGGAGATCCCGAACGCCTCCGCGAGCACGGCGGCGGCCGGGCGGCCCTTGTCCTGCCCGCCCGGCCGCCGCGCGGCCAGGCGCCGGTCGATCGCGGAGATCGGCGAGGCCAGGGTGAGCGTCACGGCGTCCCGACCGCCCCCGGTGCCGCCGCGTATCCCATGCGTGGGTTCTACCATGGCCCCCGTGACCCTTCGGCGAACGGCCGCGCTCGCGCTCGCCCTGTCGCTCGCCGTCGCGGGCTGCGGCCGGTCCGGGACCGCCGCCGAGCCGTCGTCCGGGCCGCCCGCGCGGAACGCGACGAGCGCCCCGCTGCTGCCGACCCGGGTGAGCGCGCTTCCGAGCTTCGACCTCGACGCCTACCGGACCCTGCTCGAGCAGCTCCGGGGGACCCCGGTCGTCGTCAACATCTGGGCGTCCTGGTGCGGTCCGTGCCGGGAGGAGGCCCCTCACCTCGCGGAGGCCGCCCGCCGCTACGGATCCCGGGTCCAGTTCCTGGGGATCGACATCCTCTACCAGCGACCGGCCGCCGCGTCGTTCATCGCCCGGTACGGCTGGCCGTACCCGAGCGTGTTCGATCCCTCGGGCGACATCCGCGACGGCCTCGGGTTCCTCGGCCAGCCCGTGACCCTCTTCTACTCGGCCTCGGGCCGCCTCGCGTCGAGCTGGAGCGGCCCCCTCACGCCCTCGGTCCTCACCGAGCGCATCGCGTCCATCCTCGGCCCGAGCGCCTGAGGCCGCGTGCCCGGGTCAGCCTCGGCTGCGATCTCGTCGATAGAATTCCGAGTTGCGTAGGGGGGCTACGTCATGGCCCAGAACGCGGATCGAGAGCGAGACCCGCCTGTCGACGTCGTTCCCCGGCGGCTCGACCGGCTGTTCCGGGCCTTCATGGATCACGCGCCCGCCATCGCCTTTCTCAAGGACGACGCGGGGCGGTACGTGTACGTCAACACCACCTTCGAGCGGATCTTCGGCCGCTCCCGCGCCGACCTCATCGGGCGGACCGCGTTCGACCTGTTCCCTCCGGAGGTGGCCACGACGCTTCGCGAGCACGACCTCGCGGTGGCGCGCGAGCGCCGGCCCATCGAGCTCATGGAGGACGCCCCGATCGCCGACGGATCGATCCGCCACTTCCAGATGATCAAGTTCCCCCTCGATCCGGAGACCTCGGGCTTCCTGGCCGGCATCGGCATCGACGTCACCGACCGGCTCCTGGCCGAGCAGGGTCTGATCCGGGCAAG
This sequence comes from Actinomycetota bacterium, assembly GCA_021325015.1. GTDB lineage: Bacteria > Actinomycetota > UBA4738 > UBA4738 > HRBIN12 > JAJPHY01. The sequence continues at coordinate 33,327 of JAJPHY010000032.1, forward strand.
CGCCCGGCTCGAGATGCTGCACGAGATCGACCGCGCGATCCTGCACGCCGAGTCGTTCGACGAGATGATGACGAGCGCCCTTCGGAACGTCCGAAGGCTGGTCCCCTGCCGCCGTGCCTCGATCGTCGTCGTCGACCCGGACCGGCGGGGCGCGAGGCGGGTGGCGGTCGACGCCGAGGAGGGGTTCGCCGCGCCCGGAGCCTCCCCGGTCCCGGTGGGCGACCTGGCGCCCACAGAGGGATCCGTGCTGGGCGTGCGGCGGATCGACGACCTCGCCGCCATGACGGACCTCCCGTCGTCCCTGGCCGAGCTCGCCCGGTCGGGGCTCCGGAGCGTGGTGACCGCCGCGCTCGCCGTCGGCGACTCGCTGGTCGGCGAGCTCGAGCTCGCCTCCGACGAGATCGGCGCCTTCTCGCTCCTCGACGAGGACGTGCTCCGTGACGTGGCCGACCAGCTCGCCGTGGCGATGCGGCAGGCCCAGCTTCGCGAGGAGGTCGAGCGCTACGCCCGGGAGCTGGAGGGCACGGTCGAAGCGCTGCGAGCGGCCGACGAGCAGCGGCGGGATCTGCTCGGCCGGCTCCTTCGCGCCCAGGAGGAGGAGCGCCGCCGCGTGGCCGGCGAGATCCACGATGACCCGCTTCAGAAGATGACCGCGATGGCGATGCGCCTGGACATGCTCCGGCGGAGCCTCACCGACCCCGATCAACTCGCCGCGGTGAACGGTGTGATCGAGATCACCCACACGACGATCGACCGGCTGCGCCACCTGCTGTTCGTTCTGCACCCCTCCGTGCTCGAGGAGGGCGGGCTCGCCGCGGCGGTGCGCGTGCTGCTCGACGACCTGGAGCGCGAGACTGGGACCGCCGGCACGCTTCGCAACGACCTACGGGCCGAGCCCGCGGACCACGTCCGGACGATCGCCTACCGCATCGTGCAGGAGGCGATCACGAACGTGCGCAAGCACGCTCGCGCTCAGAGCGTCGAGGTCGCGCTCACGCAACGGGACGGCGGACTCGAGGTCGTGATCGCCGACGACGGGCGGGGATTCGACCTCGAGTCGACCGCCTCGGGCGGGCAGCGGGACCTCGAACCGCACCTCGGCCTCGTCTCGATGCGCGAGCGCGCCGAGTCCGCCGGGGGGACGCTCGCGGTCCGTTCGGAGCCGGGCCGCGGGACGACGGTCGAGCTCTGGCTCCCGGCCTGAGCCCGACCCCGCGTCTGCTACCCTGGCTCGGCCATGGCTGCGGTGTGCGATATCTGCGGGAAGAAGCCGTTCTTCGGCAAGCGCGTCTCCCACTCCCACCGGCGCACCAACCGGCGGTGGAACCCGAACGTGCAGCGCGTGCGCGCGCTGGTGGACGGCACGCCCAGACGTCTCCACGTCTGCACCAGCTGCCTGAAGGCCGGCAAGGTCCGCCGCGCCGGCTGAGCGGCCGGTCGCCTTGCGCGGTCGGCCGGGAGCGGCCCCGGCTCACCGCGCCGGCAGGCTCCAGGTCGGATCGACCGGACCGATTCCCTGACCGATCGCGAGCGCGTGCCGGATCGCCTCGGTGACGAAGGCCTTCCCGAGCCGGACCGCCCGGTCGAGCTCCTCTCCCCTGGCCAGATGCGCCGCGATCGCCGAGGAGAGCACGCAGCCGGTGCCGTGCGTGTTGGGCGTGTCGATACGCTCGCCGCGGATCCACTCCACGCGCTCCGCGTCGGCGAACAGGTCGTCGGCGCGATCGCCGTCGGCGAGGTGCCCTCCCTTGACCAGCACGGCGCGCGGCCCGAGCGCGAGGATCGCCCGCGCCGCCCGCTCCATGTCGGCCCTGCCCTCGACCCGGAAGCCGGCGAGGCCGCTCGCCTCCGGGAGATTGGGCGTCACGATCGTCGCGAGCGGGAGGAGCCGGGTCCGCAGCGCCTCGACGGCGTCCTCGGCGAGCAGGGGATGCCCGTGCTTGGAGACGAAGACCGGATCCACGACGAGGTTCGGGATCCGCGTCTCGGCGACCGCGCCGGCGACCGCCTCGACGATCGCGGAGGACGCGAGCATCCCGGTCTTGGCCGCGTCGACCCCCAGGTCGCCGACCACCGCGCGGATCTGGTCGGCGACGATCTGCGGCGACAGCTCCTCGTAGCCGGCGACCCCCTTCGTGTTCTGCACGGTGACGGCGGTGATCGCGGTCATGCCGAACACGCCGAGCGCGGAGAACGTCTTCAGGTCGGCCTGGATCCCCGCACCGCCGCCCGAGTCCGACCCGGCGATCGTGAGCGCGCGCGGCCTCCCGCGCGCCCTCGGCAGCGACTCATCTCCCGTCGGCAAAGTGGTCCCACCCCTTGGGCTCGAGCGGCGCGGTCTCCCCCGTCGGCCGGACGGCGAGGAGCCCCTCCTCGATGATGACGCCGACGTCGGTGAGCGTCACCCCGAAGCGCTCCTCGAGCTCGCGCCGGGCGAGCTCCAGGTTCGTCACGTCGATGGTCGCGAGCAGCTCGTAGTCCTCGCCGCCCGAGAGGGCGAGCTCGAGCGGGTCGAGCCCCAGGACCTCCGCCGCCGGGCGGAGCGCCGGCGCCACCGGGACGCGCCCGAGCTCGATCCGGGCGCCGACGCCGCTCTCCGCGCACAGGCGGGACAGGTCCTTCGCGAGCCCGTCGGAGATGTCCATCATCGCGGTCGCGCCGGCCTGCTGCAGCGTCTGACCCTCCCCGACCCTCGCGACCGGGCGGGCGAAGGCGTCCAGGAGCTCCCGTCCCCACGGCGCCGCGAGGGCGCGCCCGACCTTGGACGGATGCGCTCGCGAGAGCGCGAACCCCCCGGCCGCGGCTCCGAGCGAGCCCGTGACGACGATGAGGTCGCCCGGGTGAGCGCCCGCACGCGTCAGGGCTCGGCCCGGCGCTACCTCGCCCACGACGCTCACCGAGATCACGATGCGATCCGCGCGGTCGGTGTCTCCGCCGACGAGCGTGAGCGCGTACTCCTGACAGGCGGCGCGCATCCCGCCGACGAGCTCGATTACCCACGCTGCCTCCAGGTCGCTCGGGATGCCGAGCGACACGAGCGCGTACCGCGGGCTCGCGGCCATGGCGGCGACGTCCGAGACGTTCACGACGATCGCCTTCGCCCCGAGGTCCCGCGGCGAGGCGAACGCCCGCTCGAAGTGGACGTCCTCCACCAGCATGTCGGTGGTGAGCACCTGGGAGCCGCTCCCCGCCTCGACGACGGCGGCGTCGTCCCCGATGCCGACGATCACGCCGGCGGGCGCGTCCGAGAGCACCCGCCGGATCGCCTCGACGAGCTCGTCCTCGCTGAGATCCATCATCGATCGCCCACCCGTCCCGGGCGAAGGGGACCGCCCGGCGGTCGGGTAGAATCTAGCCCCTTCGCCGATGGACAAGCGGCTCCCCGTGGAGCCCGAAACCGCAAGGAGTCTTCGTTGCAGCTCGAAGCCCGTTCGCTGCTCCGCAATCCGAGCCCCGAGGAGCTGCGCACCTTCACCGAGGAGATGCCCCAGGCGCGCGTCACCGAGTTCGGCAACGTGAACGTGCAGACCCGCGTCACCGCCCGGAGCAGCGGCAGCACGTTCGTCGTGACCGACC